>JAGOEX010000114.1 GCA_017997475.1 bacterium | reverse complement strand
GAATTTCAGGAAGTTATCTGCCAGAAATACGAGGTTTTGTAAGGAACTATCCATAAAAGACTGAAAAAGACTGACAAATAAAATGGGTATGACAAACTAACGAGCTACGGCATATATGCCGTCAAAAGTTGACTAACATTATAAATTCAATAAACTTCAGCAGTTTTTTGTTAAATTTTGTTTTTCAGGTGGTTTTAGAATTCCAGAATAAAAAAGGGAGTGAACAATGAAAAAAGCTTTATTTTTTGTATTAGCGATTTCAACAATTGTCATGTTCTCATGCGGAGGAGAAGATGATTTTGATTGTTCGAAGGGTGTTAAGTTTGCAGTTAAAGGCGATGTTGTTAAAAACTGTTCTTCTGGTTTATTATGGACAAAAAAATTTGTTTCAGGAAAAACTTTTGATCAGGCAAAGCAATATTGTGAAAATTTAAATCTTGAAGGAGGTTACGGATGGCGACTTCCCTTATTGGGAGATTTTGAGGATGGTTTGGTAACATTTGTTGAAGTGGGAGAAGATGAAAACGGCGATCCTGAATACTTTTGCGGTATAAATTTTCCAAATCTTGAAAAAGTTGCTGTCTGGACAGGAACTGAATGGTGTGAGGGATGCGTTTATGCTTACTGGGCAGACAGGGAAGACGGAATGTTGCAGGAATTTGAAGAGTTTTGCCAAGATAATGAATCTAATTTCAGCTCATATGACGAATGTGCTCACACTTTTTATGATGAATGCTGGGATGAATTCGGGGAAGTGATTTATTCTGCAGGTTACTGGAACAGTGCATGTGGCAATTATAGTTTATATGAACGCAAATATTCTTTTGTTGTTGATTTAAATGGCCAATGTGAAGAAGGTTATTATTTTAATTGGGATTGGTATGAAAAATATATTCCTGGCAATGTAATGTGTGTTCGCGATAATTGACCACGAACTCTTTTTTGTTCAAAGGTTTGTGATGCTATCTCGCACATCTTCCCTCATCATATACATCCCAATCCCCTAAATAAATTCCGCTTTTTCTGATTTTCAGCGAGTTAGTGATTCATTTGACAATCAATTTTTATAAAGTATAATTCGACAGGTTTTTTCAGGAGGGATAAATGCCTGTTATAGCGAGATTTTATGGAATTGTTGTTAAGATTTTCTTTTTCAAATCTGAGCACAATCCGCCTCATTTTCACGCAATTTACGGCGAGTTGCCATGGAAAGAATAAATCACCCCAGAATTATAGATCTCAAAGTTCTTGAAGATTTTGAAATCATTGCTTTTTTTAGTGATGGATCTGTTAAAAAATTTAATTTTAAACCGTTACTTAAAGAAGAAGTGTATAAAGATCTCTCAAATCCGTCCTTTTTCAAGATGGCAAAAATTGATGCGGGTGGTTACGGAATTTCATGGAGTGATCTTATTGATATTGATTCTAACGATATATGGGTTCTTGGAGAACCTGCTCCGGAATATAATTCTAAAAAGAAAGATCAATAAAAATCGAGGAAATTCTATCCCTTAAAAATATAAGCCAGCACAAGTGATGCGGTGGCTGTCAATCCTTCGACATGGGTTCTTTCGTATCCGTGGCTTGCGTCAACGCCCTGTCCGATAAGAGCGACTCTTGAATCACTGCATGATCTAAGCAGTGCTGATCCGTCTGAGCCGTAGTAGGGGAAGACATCAATTTTGTAGCTGATATTATTTTTCTTGGCAATATCAATGAGTTCTGTTGTGAGGTCATAGTTATACGGGCCTGACGAATCCTTTGCGCAGATGCTGACACATTTTTCGCTTCCTGCCGGTTCTTTGCCTACAACACCCATATCAACAACGATAAGATCGTCATCTTTCTGAGTTCCTGCAATTCCCTGTCCTGTCTCTTCTGTGATGTTGAAGAAAAAAGAGACCCGTTTTTTAAGATTTTTTTCATTTAAATTAAGGATTTCAGCAATATGCATAAAAATTCCGGCAGATGCCTTGTCATCAAGATGTCTTGAATTGACATATCCGTTAATAAACCGGAATCCGGGGTCAAATGAAACGAAATCACCGACTTCTATAATATCGCTCAGTTTTTCATCTTTTTTGAGTTCAACATCCATTCTCAGCGAACAGTTGTCAAAATCTGGTTTAAGGTCTTTGAGCTTGCTGTTGACATGAATTGCAGGATCATCAGGAAGGAAAGTCCCGACATATTTTTTACCTGTTCTAGAGTGAACTGTGCATATTTCACCGATTATGTAGAGCGCGGGAAATCCGCCGACAGTAGTTATCTTCACCCGTTTATCTGAAACTGAGTTCACCATTCCTCCGAGAGTGTCGATGTGGGCGGCAAAAACAGTTCCCTCTTTCTTTGCAGGTCCGAACTTGAAAATTACAGCCCCTTTTTTTGTAACTTCATGATCTATAGAGTGTTTTTTTGCAAAAGAGACAAGAAAATCCTTTACATCTCCGGTGTAGCCGGTAGGTGAAGGGATGGTGACAAGTTTTTCAATGTTGGCAACGATCTTTTTACCGTCGATCTTTTTTTGAAGGTTCATTTCTTTTCTCCTTTATTTTTGTTCATCTGTTCCCAGAGATATTCAGAAACCATAAAATTTCCTTTCTTTGACCAGTGAATGTCCTCTGGAATGAAATAACGGTCAATCGTTTCTATCGGGATCGACTCAAAAAGATCGTACATCTGAATAAGATCGATATTCCTGTTTGAAGCAAAATTCTTCCAGATATCAAGATGTTTCCTGTCATGTTTTTTCTTTAAATTGATATCCCACGGCCAAACGACGATCGTAAGCTTTATCTTATTTTTTTTGCAGAGTTTATGCAGTTTATCCATGTGTTTTTCTGCAAGCTCAATCCCAATTCTACCATACATTTCAAAGGCCTGTTCATTAAATATCCACTGCGGCTTCAGAAGGTAGAAATTCTTTATTCCCCCCCAGAATTCTGAACTTTCACGGTAAGGATTGTCCTGTTCGATCACATATCTGATCCTGTAACTTCTGTAAATAAATGAGTTTTTTGAAAAGAAATCAATAACCGGCTCCATGATCCGCCTGGTCTTTGAAAAGGTCTCCGGAACAAAATAATCATAGACGACTTCATCAATGATATCAGACACATCAACAAAAACAAAGAGCTCGTCGATCTCAAGTCCGGCTTGAAGAAAATATTCAGTTTTCAGCCAGTATAGCTTGGGTGAATAGCTTGCGACAGAAGCGTTTAGAAGCTCAACCCCTTCACTTTTAAGTTTTTCAGAGATTCTTCCTGCAACAGTCTCTTCCCAGGGATAACCAACTCCTTCTATAAAACTGTCGCCGATGAACATAATTCGTTTTCCTTTCTTTTTCATGTTTACAGTTCTTGTTTCACTATCAACAAACCCGAGAGAGTTGGTCTGAATCAGATAATTGAATTTTCCTTCTGTATCCCATGTGGTAAATTCATTTGTAAATGGTTTTAAAGAATGGTGAAAGCGGTTGTCGAGAATTCTGAACGGATTGATATTGGAAAACATTTTTACAGCAACAGTATCGAAAAGAGAGAAAAAAAACAGAATTACAACGATGTTTATCCATACTATCTTAAATACGGGAGATTTAATTTTTTTTCTTAGAATGATAAATATCCCGCAGACAAGCAGGGTTGTGTAAAAGAAAGGACTGCCTACAAAAATCATGCTGAATTTATAACAGATATGATAAAAAATTCCAGAAATATTTGTAAGGACGGTACTTTTTGTTTTATAATGTTACGAATTTTTTTTCAGGAGAGGGTTTTGTATTTATTCAAAGATGTTTACATTCTGAATCCGACGGATTCGGAGAGTTTTGATTTCTTCAGGGGTTCGCTTCTTGTCGAGGGGAAAAGCATTTTAAAGATATTTAATGGCCAACTGCCTGAAAGCTTTGAAATATCAGGCGATTGTGAAGTTGTTGAAGGGAAGGGAACACTGATGATTTTTCCCGGTTTTATTCAGACCCACATTCATCTGTGCCAGACACTTTACAGAAACAGAGCGGAGAACATGGCTCTTCTTCCGTGGCTGAAAGAGCACATCTGGCCGTATGAGGCAAAACTCACAAAAAAAACTATTGGTCAGAGCGTTATACTGTCGTTAAAGGAGATCCTTTCGTCAGGAACGACAGCCGTTCTTGATATGGGGACAGTCCGCCACACCGATGTAATATTTGAAATTATGGAGATTATCGGCTTCCGTTATACTGGAGGGAAGGCGATGATGGATGCAGGGGAAGGAGTTCCCGCCGATCTTGCTGAAAAAACAGATGACTCAATAAACGAAAGTGTACGGCTTTATGAGAAATTCCATAATAAAAACAACGGCATGCTTAAATATTGCTTTGCTCCGAGATTTGTCCTTTCATGCACTGATGACCTTTTAAAAGAGGTCAGAAAATTAAGTGATCATTACGGTATTCTCATTGAAACGCACGGTTCAGAGCATAAGGAAGAGGTTGAATATATCAGGTCAAAGAGCGGTTTTGGCAATATTTCATATCTTTATCACATTGGTGCCTTAAATGAAAGATCTGTAATCGCACACACTGTGCATCTTGATGAAATTGAAGTCGATCTGATCAGAAATCTCAAAGTGAGCACAGTGCACTGCCCATCGACGAACTTAAAGCTGGGGAGTGGAATAGCACCTGTTTACAGATATTTACAGGAAGGAATAAAGGTTGGAATAGGAGCTGACGGAGCTCCGTGCAACAACGCTCTGAATATTTTTTCTGAACTTAAAGTGGCAAGTCTTTTACAGAAAGGTCTTGCTCACAATGCAAAGATAATGACAGCGAAGGATACTTTGCGGCTTGCGACGATAAATGGTGCGAAGATTCTCGGGATTGAGGGACTGGTTGGTAGATTGAAAGAGGGGATGGATGCCGATATTGTTGTTCTGGACATGGATACTCCGCAGACTCTGAACTTTGAATGTCATCCGTCAGCGGCTGTTGTTTACGGGTGTGATCCAAGAAATGTGAAAGCGACAATGGTTGCAGGGAAATTTCTTTTCCGGGATGGTCAATTTTCGCAGGAAATCAATGACCTTGAGAAATTCTTCAATGAAATGTGAATAATACGGCAAATAATTGGCGAAATGAATAAAATCTGATAAATTACCCTGTTTTTTGTTAATTAAGAACCGGAGTTGATATGAAAAAAGTAGTTTTAATGATCCTGGCAGTTCTTTTAATGATTACCGGATGTTGTAAAAAATGTGAAGAAAAAGTTGATGATGTTAAGCCGGCTGAACCTAAAAAGATGGGGAAATATGCTGCTGATATTGAGATAATAAGCTATCGCATGGGTTTTGATACGGCAGTAACGGCATTCCAGAGTTTCCCTGAAATGGATCCTGAGGCAATATGCAAAGGAGTTAAAGATGCCGCTGTAAAACCCGTTGAACCCAAGTACAGCGATGATGTTTTTAACCGGTCAATGGCAAGAATAAGAAAAGATAAGATCAGTGTTGATGCGGAAAAACGGCTTGGTGAATATTTCAGGAATCAACCGGTAAGTGAAAAATACATGAAAGAAGCGGCAAAGAAAAAGGGGTTGAAAAAACTTGAGAAAGGGGTGCTTCTTGAAGTTTTGAAAGAAGGAACGGGCGATAAAGTCACCATAAAGGATATTGCCGAAGTTAGATATCAGGGATGGGATGCAAAAGGGACTCTTTTTGACAGTTCATTCAAAAGGAACAGAACCTCAAGATTCAACCTGCACGATCTTATCGAAGGGCTTAGACTTGCAGTGCTCGAAATGAAAAAAGGGGGGAAATATAAAGTTTATATTCCTGAGAAGGCGGGTTACGGAACAAAAGGTTTTAAAAACAGGATAGAAGCAGGAATGGCCCTTCTTTTTGAAATAGAGATCGTAAATGTTGAAAGAGGAAAAGCAAAAGACCCGGAAACAGAGACGCAGACAGAGAATGCTGATCCTGCACAACTGATGAAACTGATGGAGACAAAAAATGACGGTGTCAAAAAGAACTGACTATATCTCGTGGGACCAGTATTTCATGGGAGTGGCTCTGTTGAGCGCACAGAGGTCAAAAGATCCTAATACTCAAGTCGGTGCATGCATCGTTAACAGCGAACACAGAATAGTCGGTGTGGGTTATAACGGTTTTCCATCTGGCTGTGATGACAGTTATCTGCCGTGGTCAAGAGAAGGGTCTTTTCTTGAAACAAAATATCCTTTCGTGGTTCATGCAGAACTTAATGCAATCCTTAATTCAATAAAGAATCTGAGGGGTTGCACGATCTATGTTGCACTGTTCCCGTGCAATGAATGTGCCAAAGCGATAATTCAGGCAGGAATCTCTGAAATAGTTTATCTCTGTGACAAATATGCTGAAACGGATGTTGTCAAGGCATCAAAGCTTATGCTTGAACAGGCGGGTGTCAAAATGAGAAAACTTGATCCCGTCCCTGAAGACATCGTGCTGAAGTTCAGCTGATCAGTTAAGCTCCATTACCATATTGTCTATCATAAGACATGATCTGCCCCTTAACGGGACAAGCTTGAAAAAGTGATTCCCTGCTTCAAGGAAAAAAGATGTATTGAAAACATTTCTTGTTTGTGTGTCTGAGTGACTGCTGAAAATTCCGATTTGTTTTCCGTCAATTTCAAAAGCGAAATCTGCACCGCATTCATCGGAAACATAGTAAAGTTCGATGTCATACTCACCGGATTCAAGCACTGGATGAGAAAAATCATAGTAACTTTTTTCGTGAATATCTTCAAAACGCATTGCAAAAACACTTCCGTTGGAAACATCTATCGTGAGTTGTTTTACAGGATAGAATTTTTTGTATTCATCTTCGCTTGCTGCAAAATTAACACCGTAGTCAGGCCTTCCAGTCCTGGGAAGCCGTTTGTCTTCAAATTCAAACTGAATCCTTGTTCTTTCCTGTGTGAAAACAGGCGTAACTGCTGTTCTTACTGCAATTCTGCTGTAGTAATCGACAACATACGCCCCATCAAAATCATGTTTTTCCATGAAATATGCAGTTGCATAACTGTTCTCTTCGCCAAGATCTAGAAGTATAAGGTTCCCGTGTCTGTCATAAGGCGGTTTTTCCATAAGGTTTAGAAAAACGCTACCGTACAGATTGGGAACGAAAACTATACTGTTCTTTATCCCTTCTTTTTCAATGGCTCTTTCAACGGCCCTGTCTGTGTCCCAGAAGGCATCCGAGAACTGGCTGACGAGTGCCGGCATTATAGTTGTTGAAAGAAACAGTGTCGTGGCTACAGGCAAAGAGGCGATTAGAGGTTTCAACCATCTTTTCTGAGCATCAAATATTTTGAAAAATGCAATGCCTGCAAGGATGAGAAGCAGTGAAGCGGTTTCAGCGAGATATCTGGGACCGAAAAGATTGCCAGGAAGATAAAAGAAATAGTAGCCGGCGAAAAAGATTATGAAAAAAAGAGCAAGCTCGATACTTTTCCTGAATGCGAAAACAAATGAAAGTGCTACAAAAATAAAAATAAGCGGATGTCCTGAAAGATTAAAGTTCATCAAAGTTATTTTTGTAAAAGCGACCCAGAATGCATAGCTGAAAGTGAGTCCCTCGGCAGGGAGAAAATCACCTTCAGTGTTCGGGCATCCTTTTCCAATGCCGAGCCGGTGGCAGAATGGATAAGGTTCTCTTGTAAAGAAATAAACATCCTGCGGGAACAGAGTGGGGTGGCCGGTGTAAAAATAGTTGTGGAAAAGAAGCAGAAACCCTGTAAAAATGAAAGGGATGGTGAAATAAACCGCATCACGGAGTTTTCTGTTCTTCAGATACATGAACGCAAGAATTGCAACATAAAGAAAAACAGCGTTCTGAGGACGGATGAAAAGAAGTATAGCCCCTGATATTCCTGAAAGAACATAAGTCCGCGGTCTGTCAGATGAAAGTATGAGATATATCGGAAGGAGAGTTAAAACCAGATTGAACGAGTGGGTCATATAGGAAGCACCCATGAAAAGATAGAATGAACTGCAAACAGCAAATATCATTGCAAAAAAGGAAATTCTTGGATCATCTGTCTGTCTGTCTGCAATTTTTCCAAGAAGAAAAACCGCTATTCCGTTGCAGAGCGGGGTGAAGAACTGTGATATCCCGAGAAGTTCAAAAGGAATGAGAAAAACAGAAAACCCCGGTAGAAACAGTGAGAAGAAACGGTTGTTTATCTCAACATTGAAGGTGTTCTGATAATATTCATAGAGTTCGCTTGCAGGGAGATGAAACGAGCCGGTTTCAATAAAAACTCTGGCAGTCCATAGAAAGTGAGCGGCATCAATGACATGAGGAATGGAATCAAATACAAAAACAGCAATTAGAGCTGAAAACAGAAACCCTGCAAACGGCAGGAACTTGAATCTGTGACGCACAATAAAGTTGAATGCTGATGCAGATGTGTTTGGAATTGTTGCATAAATTGCGTATAGAGAAATAATTACTATCAGAAATGTAATATGAAAGGCGGGATAGAAAGCAGTAATTACCGTCCAGAATTTTCCTTTTGTCCCCCATACGAAAAAGAAAAGGAAAAAAAGTACGGAAGTGATCGACCCTGCGATATTAAACC
>JAGOEX010000113.1 GCA_017997475.1 bacterium | reverse complement strand
AAAAAGAGATCGAAAAAAACAAAAACCCGTATCTCATTATTGATAGAATGAGCGGGGACAAAGGTTCTTATGTCCTTGTAATTAAAAACAGCTCCGTTTTTCTTGTATGCTCTGATGAAAGTGAAGTTTTCATTCCGGTCGAGATCTCTTCCGACAGTGTAAAGATAAATGGTCGCAACGGCGTCAAGCCTGAGGATGTTTCAAAAGAAGCGCTCCTTATATGCTCGGAGCAGAAATAAAAAATGTTTCAATATCCTGTATTAAAAGGAATATTTTTGTATAATAAATTGTTTGTTACTTAACCGTGTGTCCGGAGGGGATAAATGGATATTGCTCGATTCGTTTCAATAACAGAACTTATGACCGGTGGATTGAATATAACCGAAACTATCAAAACCTCCCCTCTTGCAGTAAATCTCATGCTTTTTCTGCTTATTGTAATGAGCATAATTTCATGGGGACTTATTGCGTATAAATTCATATTGTACAGAAAAGCGACACTTGAAACCGAAAAATTTGTTTCGATTTTCTGGAAAAACATGAATTCAGAGGAAATATTCTCCAAATCCAACAAAATGAAATTCTCTCCGGTGGCACAGGTGTTCTGTTCCGGATATCAGGAGTTCAAAGATACGAAAGAAAGTTGGGAAAATAAAGGGATCGCCGTCATAGGAACAAAAGTTGAAGAACTTGCGGCAAATGTTGAAAGGGCAATGAAAAGAGAGAACCAGTCAAGAACTCAGATACTTGAAAGCCGGCTCACATTTCTTGCAACAACAGCAACCGCATCACCCTTCATAGGTCTTTTCGGAACTGTTTACGGTATAATGGACGCCTTTCAGGAAATAGGAAAGACCGGGAACGCAACTCTCGGATCTATTGCACCTCACCTTTCTGACGCACTTGTAACGACCGCTTTCGGTCTTATTGCGGCAATTCCGGCTGCCGTTTTTTTCAATTACTTCAACAGTCAGCTCCAGCGTTTTGAGAACGAAGCCCTTAATGTGGCGATCGACTTTATAAATCAGATAAAAAGGAGCAATGTCTGATGCAGAGCGGGTTTGAAACTGGAAGGAAAAGGTCAATAAAATCAGATCTTAACATTACTCCCATGGTTGATATCGTTTTTGTGCTTCTGATAATTTTCATGGTTGCGGCTCCTTTGATCGAGCAGGGTGTCGACCTCGATCTGCCACAGACGGAAACAGTTCCGATCGAGTCACCCAAAGACAAGTTCATTGTGCGGGTTTTCAAAGGAAGAAAGGAGGCACAGAACCAGATCTTCATTGACAAAACGGAAGTTCCTTTGAAAGAACTTGAAATAAAACTTAAGACCAACGCGAAACTTCAACAGCAGAAAGAGATATTTCTCCATGCGAGCAGAGATCTTTCGTATGGTTATGTCATCAGAATAATGGCAATAATGAAAAAAGCGGGGGTCAGCAACATATCCCTCGTAACTGAACCACTTGAAAATGAAGGATAAAAATGACATCTGAAACCAGGAGCGGATCATACATATTTACCGCATCGAACGAAACCGGTGAAAGAAAAGCTGTGTCCCGTTTCTACATCTATTCATTTTCAATGCACATTTTCATAATCATCGCCTTTGCATCCGGGATCTGGATGGATAGAAACAGAAAAATTGAGTTTGACACAGTTCAGGCACGGCTTGTAAAACTGGGCGAGGAAAGAGATAAAAAACTCCTGCCGAGAATAACAAAACAGGAGCCCGTTAAATCTTCAAAAAAGGAAGCAAAGGCAAACTCCCTTAAACCGGTTGAGAAGAAAGATAATGAAAAAAAGAAGGAAGAAGAGAAAAAAGTTGTCAAACCGCCTTCTCTTGCAGAACTTCTTTCAGGAACCATGCAGGAGATAAAAAAAGATGCCCGTGCCGAAGTGACAAAAGAAGGGGCGACTGACGGAGATGATGACGGCGATGTCACCGACCCTGCACTTGCGCTCAAGGCGAATATGTATACCAGAAAAATTAGTGCGCTCATAAGAAAGAACTGGAACATCCCCGGAATAATATCCGGAAACCAGCTTAAAGATCTGCAAACCAGCGCTTTTTTCAGAATAACCTTCTCGGGAGAGGTTTATGCCATAGAGATAATTTCTTCATCCGGAAACAAGATATTTGACAGCTCAGTGCTTGAAGCTATCAAAAAAACCGGATCGCTGCCTTTACCGGAAGATCGTGAATTAAAAAAACTTGTACTGAAGGAGGGATTTGAATGTCCATTCACTCCAGGCTGATCAATTTGTTTTTCATCCTTTTTATTTCAACCGGACTTTACGGTCAGATAAAGGTTGAAGTAAGGGACGGAGCTATATCGGAATACAATATGGCGATTGCTCCGGTTATTAACTCTGAAGGTGCTTCGCCTGCACAGTCAAAAGAGATTTCGGATGCTATCGGCCTTGTGCTCGATATCACTGGATATTTCAAGATGCTTGACCCTAAATCATTTCTTGAAAAAGCCGATGTGCCGCCGTCATCGGTCGATTTTAAGAACTGGATGAATGTGGGTGCCAACGGCTTGATCAAGGGAACGATCAAAGGAAGTGACAATGTTGAACTTGAGCTGTATTTCTTTGATGTAGCGGAAGGAAAGGAAATTCTGCGCAAAAAATACAAATCATCGGCAAAAGCCATAAAAAAGGCCGCACACCGTTTTGCAAGCGATCTCATCACGCTTCTGACGGGAGAAGAGATGAGCTTCATGTTCAGCAGAGTGTGTTTTGTCGAAAAATCGGGTGAAACATATTCCCTCATAAGCACAGATTTTGACGGATCTGATAAAAAAGTGATCTATTCCGTTAAAAAGATAATCCTTCTTCCGGAATGGTCCGCCGATGGAAAAAAGATATTCTTTACAAGCTATGAAAAAAGCAACCCGAACCTTTATTCAATTGATGTTGCGACAAAACAGATAAAGCTTATTTCAAGCCACGAGGGGCTTAATACATCTGCTTCTGCAAGTCCTGATAACAAAACTATCGCCCTGCGGCTTTCAAAAGACGGAAATGCCGAAATATATCTGCTTAACACAACGACAAGCGAACTTTCAAGGATGACAAAGAACATGGCCATCGACACTGCACCGAGCTTCAGTCCGGACGGGAAAGAGATAGCTTTTGTTTCAAACAGGGCCGGCAATCCGCACATATACCGGCTCTGGGTAAACAATCCTGAAAGGGTGGAGCGGCTTACAACACAGGGAAAATACAATCAGGACCCGGACTACAGCCCGGACGGCAAATACATTTCTTTCACAGGGCGGGATGAATTTTTTGCTTTTGATATATTCCTCTTTGACATATCGACAAGATCGATAGCGAGGGTTACTCAAAAACAGGGGAGAAATGAATCACCGACATTTTCACCCGACAGCCGGCTCATTGCATTTTCTTCAGACAGATCGGGTAAAAACGGACTTTATCTTTCAAATTTGAAAGGTGACAAACAGATTTTGGTTTATGCAGGCGAAGGAGAGGTTGTTTCCCCTTCATGGTCGCCTGAGGTTATAAAACAGTAATTTTATATATAGGGGTGTGTTATGAAAAGGTTTTTGGTGCTTTTAATGATTTCGGTTCTTGCTGGTTTAACTTTCTCAGGGTGTGCAAAACCACCCAAAGCAGAAAGAGAACTTGCGGAAAAAGCTTTTAAAGATGCTTTAGTGGGAAAGGATTGCGACAAGGAAAATTATCTTGCCGCAGAAGAACTTCTCAACAAGGCAAGAGAGGAAGTCAACAAAAAGAATTATGCTAAAGCCAAGGAACTTTTTCAGGCAGTAAAGGAAAAAAGCGATGCTATTGTAAAATACTATCAGGACAATCCCGATAAATGTCTGCCTAAGAAAAAAGAGGTGAAAAAAGCTCAAGAGGAGATTGAAGAAATCGAAGACCCCGCAACAGACCCCGAGCTGGAATTTCCGGTCATCTATTTTGAATTCAACGAATATACGATAAGATCTGAAGACTTGACGAAGGTCGACCTCATATCAAGATGGATGAACAACTTTCCTGAAAAAGTTCTGAGAATTGAGGGACATGCAGACGAAAGAGGAAGCATTGACTACAACATGTCCCTTGGAGAAAAAAGAGCTGATGAGGTCAAAAACCGACTTATCCAGTCAGGAATAGATGCAAAAAGAGTAAAGATCGTTTCATACGGTGAAGAAAGACCTGCAGACCCTGCATCAAATGAATCAGCATGGTTCAAGAACAGAAGAGCCGAATTTAAAAGGGTGAATTGATCATTTTCCGATTTTCTTCTTGACATTTTCAACAAATTCAGCTATTTTCATTGCAACTTGCATCCGCTGTTTTTATAAACCGGATGTTTTAGATATATATAAATATAACCGGAGGAAGCCCTCGGGGCTTTTTGATACTTTGGATAAAAGGATTTTCCGGAAGGATATCCTGGCTCTCAGATTGAAGATGCCGGGTGATGATGTTTTAAATTCAAGCAAAGCAATTTTCAACACTTTGATTTCACTTGATGTTTTCAAAAACTCTTTTGTCGTTGCCCTGTATGCGCCTTTTAAAAACGAAGCCGACCTTATGCCGCTTCTTGACATTAAAGGCAAACAGTTTGTTTTCCCTAAAGTGAAAAAAGGAACCAGAAAGCTTGAGTTTTACGAAGTGACATCTTTGAAAGATCTCACTGCCGGCAGTTATGGAATTCTTGAACCGGTAGAAGAACTTGTCAGCGTTAATATCGATAAAATAGAATTTTTTGCCGTTCCCGGAGTCGCCTTTTCGCAAAAATGCGAAAGGATCGGTTACGGTGGCGGATACTACGATTCAACTCTTTTGCACAGATCATTAAACTCGACAGTTGCCGGTATCGCCTATGATCTCCAGATAGTTGAATCAGGTTTTTCTACCGATGGTGACCAGCCGGTAGATATGGTAATTACAGAAACCCGTATTTTTAAGAATATTACAACCAGCTAATAAAAGGAGTGAAAATGGACATCACATCAATAATCATGCTGATCATCGGTATTCCGGTAGGCGCACTGCTGTGGTCAATGTACAAGACCATTGCATACAAGGAAAAGATGGAGCGGGCAAGAAAAGACCTTGAAAATGCTAAAACTCAGGCGGAAAAGATTCTCAAAGAATCACAGCTCAAGTCCCAGGAAAACATTCTTGAAGGCAAAAAGGCGACCGAAGAACAGAAAAATGAACTTTTAAAAGAATTCAAGGAAAGGGAAAAACGGCTTAACAAACGGGAAGAACAGCTCGCGTTAAGAGATGAACTCTATCTGGCAAAAGAAAAAGAGTTCAAAGTTATTGAAAAAAGACAGAAAGACACCGAAACCTTACTTGAAACACAGAAGGAATCTGTTCAAAATGAAATGAAAAAGGTTACGACCGAGCTTGAAAAAATAGCCGGCATGTCTCAGGAAGAGGCAAAAGAAAAACTGATCCAGAAAATTGAAGATGAAGCAAAGCATATCGCCGCAAAAAAGATAAAAGCGATAGAAGATGCACTTGCAGAAGATGCTGAAAAAATGAGCAAAGAGATCATTTCAACTGCGATCCAGAGATATTCAGGCGAATATGTTGCTGAAAATACTGTTACTACTGTCAGTCTCCCGAATGATGAAATGAAAGGAAGGATAATCGGTCGTGAAGGAAGAAATATCAGGGCAATAGAAGCTGTCACAGGTGTCGATCTGATAATTGACGACACCCCTGAAGCTGTTGTTATCAGCGATTTCAATCCGATCAGAAGACAGATCGCATCACTTACTCTGCAGAAGCTCATTTCAGATGGAAGAATTCATCCGGGCAGAATAGAAGAAGTTTTTGAAGCGGCATCAAAGGATGTCTGGAAAACCATCAAGGAAGCCGGTGAGCAGGCGATCTTCGACCTTGGAATTCATAAGCTTCATCCTGAACTTGTCCTTCTTGTCGGAAGATTGAGATATAGAACAAGCTACAGTCAGAATGTGTGGAAACATTCAATTGAAACCGGATTTCTTGCTGGGCTTATGGCGGCTGAGCTTAATTACAGCGTCAAAAATGCAAGAAGGGCCGGACTTCTCCATGATATAGGAAAAGCGGTTGATCACGAGATCGAAGGAAGTCACGCGTCAATAGGTGCAAAGCTTGCCGAAAAATATGGTGAATCAAAACGGATATTTAACGCTATTGCGGCTCATCACGGCGAGATCAAACCAGAATCGATCCTTGATGTTCTAATTGCAGCGGCTGATGCACTCAGCGGCGCAAGACCGGGAGCAAGAAGAGAAATGTCTGAAGCTTACATTCAGCGTTTAACCGAACTTGAAAATCTGGCAACAGCTTTCGAAGGTGTCGATAAATCTTTTGCCATTCAGGCAGGAAGAGAACTTCGCGTAATCGTTGATACCACCAAAGTTAATGATGAAGATGCCTACATACTTGCCAACGATATTTCCAAGAAGATCGAAGCTGAACTTTCATACCCGGGACAGATCAAAGTTGTTGTAATTAGAGAAACAAGGGTTGTAAGTACCGCTCAATAGAGGATTTTAATGACCTTCAGAATTTTAATGCTCGGAGATATAATCGGTCGACCCGGCAGAAGGGCTGTCCGCGAAAAACTTCCTGATATTATTAAGAAAAACGAAGTTGACTTTGTCGTTGCCAATGGTGAGAACGCATCAGGAGGCAAGGGTCTTGTTGAATCTGCCGCCAAAGATCTTTTCAGTTCCGGAATAGATGTTCTTACCTCGGGAAACCATATCTGGAACAAAAAGGAGATCTTTTCGTTCATTGATAAGTATCCGCAGATATTACGGCCTGCAAACTTTCCCGACAGTGTCTCAGGTCATGGTTCATACATTTTCGAGCAAAACAAAAAGAATATAAAGGTTGGGATAATCAATCTCATCGGCAGAGTTTTCATGTCTCCGGTTGACAGCCCTTTTACAAAAGCTGTTACAGAAATTGAAAAACTGAAAAGTTCCGGAGCGGATATCATAATAATGGATTTTCATGCTGAAGCAACGGCTGAAAAAGAAGCGCTTGGTTTTTATCTTGCTGATAAAATTGAACTTTTTGCCGGAACCCACACCCATGTACAGACATCGGATGAAAAAATACTTTCAGGAAGATGCGGATACATCACAGATCTTGGCAGATGCGGATCGTTCAATTCAGTCCTCGGATTTGAAAAAGAGGACAGCATAAAAGGATATCTCACCAATATTCCTCAAAGTTTCACTCCGGCCAAAGAAGATCTTGTTATTGAAGGAATAATTGCTGAATTTGATGAAGTTTCAAGAAAATGTACTGAAATAAAGAGGATCAGGGAATTCTGATCGTCCGGCAGTTCAATTCATGCTCAAGGAGGGTTCGATGGAAACAAAAAAGAAAACTTTGACAAGAGCTGAAGCGACAGGTTCTTCGTTGCTCCGGCTCCAGACAAACACCAATTTCGGCAAGAAGGATGAGCCCTTTTTCCTTGTCAGCACACTTCCGGGTGATATTTTTGTCCTTCAGAGACTTGAGTTCTCAGGGACTGAATTTGTTTATAAAGGCAAGCAGATAAGGGTCAACAGTCTTGCACCGTTCAAAAAAGATTCAAGCGAACGCGATCATGATCTTGAAACAGGCCGCCGCAACACCAAAAACGAACATTACGGGGAACATTAAGCGGAGCATCAAATCCCTTCGCTCCACTTGTCGATTTCTTCATGGTTGATGAGGTCGTTGGGGAGGTCACTGCCGATGCCGAAGAGAAGATTGGCGAATGCTGGCATTTTTTTGTCGATCCTGCCGGCAAAGACAATTGAGTTTTTGGGGTTGATGAGCTTTTCAATTTTTGCGATGCTTTTATTTATGAATGAACGCCACAGACTTCTGCCATCGTAATAGATATATGCGACTGTGAAAAGTCCTGCGACTTTGCCGTCAAGAGCGGTTTTATTTTCTTCAACAAATTTAACAAATTCGGGCACATGCTTCATTCCATTAATGGGCGCTCCGAGGATGACACTTGAATAATTTTCTATATTTTTGATCTTTTCGAGTTCCAGAACATCGCTTTCAACACCTTTTTTCGCAAGGTTTGCACCTATTCTTTCTGCGATCTCCTTTGTTGAACCGGTCTTTGAAAAATAACCGATTAGAACTTTGCTCATTGTTTCCTCCTTCCCGCCTCAAAAGCTATCTGGTTGGCTGATCTTATTGAATCTTTGGGAGAAAGTTTCATCAATGCGGACATCCATATTTCAAGAGGAATTTTGTTAAGCGGTTCGATGGTGGAAAGAAGTCCGAGTACTGCGACATTTGCGGTTCTGCCGAGTTTGTCTCCAAGTTTTGAAACAGTTTCGAGTGCATCAAATTCTATAACTTTATAATTTGACAGCGCTTTTTTAATGTCATCAAATTTGGGATAATCTTCTTTTTTTGCTGTAGGAGGAACTGCTTCAAACCTGTTGAGAACGATCGTGCCGCCCGGTTTGAGAAGTTCAAGGAACCCTTCTCTGAGCACTTCTGAAGTTTCCATGACGACAAGAATATCAGTGCTTCCCGGAGAAAGTATCGGTGAATATGCGTTTCCGCAGGCAAATGTCGAAATAACGCTTCCGCCAAGCTGAGCCATTCCGTGAGT
>JAGOEX010000003.1 GCA_017997475.1 bacterium | reverse complement strand
ATCGAATGGA
The DNA here is from genome assembly GCA_017997475.1 of bacterium. Lineage (GTDB taxonomy): Bacteria > UBP6 > UBA1177 > UBA1177 > UBA1177 > JAGOEX01. The sequence continues at coordinate 40,705 of JAGOEX010000003.1, read as the reverse complement.
GAAAGTCGCTTAAAGACAAGGTGGCATCGCAGCTGGCATATCTTGAAACGAAAAATTCGCAGATGTATTCGTTGAAAGCAGTACTTGCTTCGATATTCTCACTTCTTGAGCAGAAGAAAGTTGCTCTGTCTTCAGTTGAAATATCTCAAAAAGCACTTGAAAAGAGCAAAATAGAGTTCGAGAACGGGAAATCACTCTATCTGGACCTTCTCAATGCCGAGAACAGCTATTTGGAGGCATTGAAAAATCTTGTTCTTGTTGAAAATTCAATTTTTAACAGTTTTTATCAGCTGAGAATTCTAACGGGGGGAAAAGAGGAATGAAACATCTCTTACTTTTTATATCGGTATTTGTTTTTCTTCTTGCGACTTCAGGGTGTTCAAAAGATTCTGAGGGCACTGTCACTGAAAAGCAGGATGGTGCCGCTGTTCCTGAAAATAAGTCAGGTGTTCAGAAAAGAGCTCCAAGAAAAGTCCGTATCCAGAAGATCGCTCCGGGAGATATCACAGGAAAAATATTTTTCAATGCGGTGATAGAAGCTGAGCGTGATGTAACAGTGACATCAAAAACGACTGGCGAGATCATCGAAATGAATTATGACATCGGTTCTTTTGTGAAAAAAGGGGTGACTGTAGCAGTAATAGAATATGATCTCCAGCGAACCGCACTCGATCAGGCGGAACTTAATCTTAAACAGGCCGAACTTGCTTTTGCTCTTAAGGAAAAAGTTTTCCAGCGGGATAGAAAACTGTTTGAGAACAAAGCCATAACTGCTGAACAGTTCGATGCTTCAGAAAACGGTTATCAGAGTTCTGAACTGTCGCTCAATCAGGCAAAAACATCGTTGCAGAACGCCACAGTGAATTATAACAACTGCTTTATCAAAGCTCCTTTTGACGGAATAGTCGTCGAAAGGCCTGTTCAGCAGGGTCAGTATGTAAGTATCGGCACAGCTATCGCAAGGATCGTCGATACGGCAAATCTTCAGGTCGTTGTAGGAATGAGCCCCGATGATCTTCTTATCTACAAACGGTATAAAAAGAAAGATGTCGGGATAATACTTCCCAACGACAAGGTTGTACCCGGAACAGTAAAGGGGGTTGCCGATGCTCCTGACAGGAAAACATCGCTCTATTCAATGAAGATACTGTTTAAAAGCGTGAAAGACGAAAATGACAAATATATCGTGTTTCCGGGAATGCAGTTGAAAGTGGCCATTGATTCAAAGGTGCATAAAAATGCATTTCTCACAAGCCGCAACAACATGCGTCTCCTCGGGAACAGATACATTGTCTATATCATCAAGGAAGGGAAAGCTGTTGAAAAGGAAGTGGAGATAGTTTCAGATATCGGAAAAGAGAGAGTGGTCAGATTCTCAGACGGATATTCAGAACCTTCTGAACTGATAATTTCAGGGCTGGAAGCGCTTTCTGACGGAAGGGAAGTGGAAGTTCTGGAGGAAAAATGAGTTTCGTTCAGTTTTTTCTCAAAAAACCTATAGTTGCGCATTTCATATTCGTAGCTGTAATGACTTTCGGAATTATTGCCACTCAGACAATACCGGTAGAGGAAACGCCGGAGATTAATCTGGGATTTGTTACCGTGATCACTCTTTATCCTGGTGCCGCACCTCAGGAAATAGAGCGGCTGATTACCATTCCGATCGAAGATGCTGTAGCCAATGTTGAAGATATTGATTATATAAACAGTGGATCACGGAACGGAAAATCATCGGTTTTCATAAACTTTCTTGAAACGGTTAAAGACATTGATAAAAGGGTTATAGATATTCAGACGGAGATAAATAAAATACCTGATCTTCCGTCAAAGAATGAAATGGCAGGGCCTTATGTTTTCAAGATCGCTACAGGTGATACGAGCCCTGTGATAAATGTCATGCTCAGCTCCGATTCGATCTCGGACAATGATTTCCGCGATGTTGCTGAAAATCTTCAAAGAGAGCTTACATCAAAGATTTCAGGAATAAAGAATGTCGAAGTCGCCGGTGTGTCTGAAGAAGAGATACAGATAGTTGTCAGCAATGAAAAACTTATGGGATTCAATCTGGCGATAGACGATGTTTTTGCCGCACTTACCCGTTCCAATTTCAGGACACCGGGAGGGACGCTTGATATTTCGGGCAAAAGATATCTCGTAAAAGCGACAGGAACATTTGATGATGTGGAAAAGATTGAACAGGTTCTCGTGAAAACAGGGGCAAATGGACAGAAACTTTATCTCAAAGATGTTGCTGAAGTTCAGAAAAAGTTTATAAGAGGTAATATAGAATCTTATCTTAACGGCAGAAAAGCTGTTTCTCTTTACATCATGAGAAAACCTGAATCGAACATTGTGGCTATTTCTGAAAGAGTAAGAGAAGTGGTTCCTGAATTTGCAAAGAACTATGCAGATCTTGAGTACAGTTTTAAGAACGATCAGGGCGAAGCGATAGACGAAACGATGTCGGTGCTCAGAGATAATGCAATGCTTGGAATGGTTCTTGTTTCGTTGTTACTTTTCATTTTTATGGGTTGGCGTGCAAGTTTTCTTGCAGTAATAGGAATCCCTTTCTCGTTCCTTGCCACTTTCTTCATGATGAAATTTTTAGGTTATACGATTAATTCGCTATCTCTTTTTGCAATGATACTTGTGAGCGGAATGCTTGTGGATGATGCAATTGTTGTTATCGAAAATGTCTATAGATATCTTGAGGATGGTTTTGCTCCGTTTGATGCTGTAATGAAAGGGACTCAGGAAATAATGTGGCCTGTGATATCGGCAATTGCGACTACTATCTGTGCTTTTTTACCGCTTCTTATGATAACCGGAATGATAGGAAAATTTATTACACAGTTCCCTATAATTGTCACTCTCACTCTTACTTCTTCACTTCTTGAAGCTCTTTTGGTCCTTCCGGTTCATCTACATGAAATGAAAAATGTATACAACAGTCAGAAAAAGCCCGAAAAGAAATGGTACAAGAAATTTCTGAACGGTTACGGACAGATTTTAAGATTCATCCTGAGATTCAGGTATATAGCCGTGGTAGTGCTGTTTATTGTTTTTGCGGGTTCGATATTTATTGCAAGCAGTCTGAGGATCGTCCTTTTCGGAGATGAAAATGCAAAGACAGTCACAGCGAAAATGGAGCTTGCTGAAAACACCCCGATTGAGAAAACCAGAGAAATATCCCGGCTTATTGAAAATTATGTTATAAAAGAGCTTATGCCTGAAGATGTTGAATCAGTTGTTACGATAGTCGGAAGGGTAATAGAGGACAGAAGGTGGATAGAAAAAGAGGAAGTGGCTGAATTCCGGCTGGATCTGAAAGATTATGATGACAAAATGATGAACAAGGTCAAGGAAGCTCTCCGGAAAAGAGTCACCACAATACCTGAAATAGTGGAATTCGAATTCTTAAAAAGTACAGGCGGTCCTCCTACCGGAAGAGCCGTTGATATAAGTGTGGCAGGGAAAGACCTTGACAAGCTTGAAAAAGTTGGTGATGAGATCATTGCGTTTGCAAAATCGATCCCCGGAGTTGTCGATCTCGGTGGCTCTGTGATGAGCAAGATCAACGAAATAGTTGTTGAACCGGATTTTTCACGGCTTGAACAGACAGGCGTGTCACTTGCTTCCCTTGCTGAAACGATAAGGTCTGTGACTGCCGGAAAATATGCCGGAAGATATCTGAACACAGATGGAAAGGAACTGAAAATATGGATAAGGTTTGATTCAAGCGGAACATATACGCTTGATGACATCAGAGGTGTTCCTGTAAGATCGGCTGACGGAAAAATGTTCCGTGTAAAAGATGTGGCGGAAATCAAGGAAGTTCAGTCGATGGCCCGTATCAGAAGAAGGAACAGGATGAGAGAAATAAAGGTCGGGGCAAATGTAGATTACAGTAAAACAACTCCGGTCGAAGTCAATCAGAAGCTCCAGGAAAGGTTCGGAGACATAAACAAAGAGCACCCCGGAATGTCTGTGAGTTTTCTTGGTGAATTTGAAGAACAGCAGCAGGCAAACCGTGACATAATAATGGCTTTTCTTGTTGCGTTCATACTGATCTATATAATTCTCGGCATACAGTTCAATAGCGTTTTCCAGCCGTTTATTGTAATGATAACTCTGCCGCTTGCGTTCATAGGAGTTGCGATAGGTTTGTGGGTTTCCGGCCTGGATCTTTCAATGATGGCGATGATATCTCTTGTCGCATTAGCCGGAATTGTTGTCAATGATTCAATAATACTGGTCGATTTCATCAATAACTTAAGCAGTGTCAAAGATGAAAGGACAAGAAGGGATATACTTGTCGAAGCAGGAACAAAAAGGTTAAGGCCGATACTTCTTACAACTGTCACAACAGTCGGCGGACTTGTCCCGATGGCGATCTTTGCGACAGGATCAAACAAAATGTGGCAGCCAATGGCGATCACCATAATCTGGGGCATATCTTTTGCCACGATACTCACACTCTTTGTCATTCCCGTTATCTATGCAGTAATAGACGACATCAAGAAATCTGTTTATAAATTGTTCGGAAAAAAGGCCTGAAAAATTGAGATTTCCCGATTAATTGATAAGATAACCCGAAAAATTTAGCAGGTTCCGTTTTGAGATTCGCTACAGAGAACATAAACATTTTAATTCAACTGGTGCTTAGTGTAACGGTCATCATTCTTCTGTTCAGGGAAAAGAGGGCGAGAAAAGCTGAGTCAATGAGGAAAATGTTCGATGAGGAGATGAAAAAGCAGAGGGACAGTCTTGACCAGATAGTGAACGAAAGAACGAGGGAGCTCCGCAGGGCGATGCAGAAAGCGGAAGATGCAAACAGGGCTAAAACCGAATTCCTTGCTAACATGAACCATGAAATAAGGACGCCGCTTAATGTCATAACCGGTTTTTCATATCTGCTTAAAGAGGAGTCGAAAGGAAATGAAAAAGCTGTGGAAGCTGTTGAAAACATTGAGAAAGCATGTGAAAATCTCACGAATATAATAAGTGACATTCTTGATATTTCGAAAATAGAGGTCGGTAAAATGAAGCTCGACCCTGATTTCATCAACATTTACGATCTTTTTGATGAGATAAGAAAAGCGTATATGCCGAGATCGGCAGAAAAGAATATAGTTTTTTCGGTTAATATTGACGACAAGATGCCCAAAGTGGTGAAAATTGACGGCACGAGATTAAGACAGATCATTCACAACCTTGTCGGCAATTCATTTAAATTCACTGAGACCGGAGAGATCCGCGTCTGGTCGTATGCATCAGTGTCGGATATAAAGGGGTGTGTAGATATAACGATAACGGTAAAGGACACTGGTATAGGCATTCCTCCTGAACAGAAGGACAAAATGTTCGAACCGTTTGTACAGCAGGATGGACAGAGCACAAGAAAATACGGCGGAACAGGGCTCGGACTTGCACTTTGCCGGAAATTTGTCGAAATGATGGGGGGAACCATAAGCGTTGAAAGTGAACCCGGCAGAGGTTCCGTTTTCTTCGTTTCAATCAAAGGGGTTGAAGTTTCAAAGGACTTGGTGCGCTCTGAACTTAAAAGACTGAGTGAGAGTTCAAAAAGTGTAAGATTCAACGGTGAAAAAGTCCTGATCGCTGAAGATAACATAATGAACAGAGAGGTGCTTAAAAATTTTCTCAGTACTTCCAATCTTAATCTTTTTGAAGTTTCAAATGGCAGAGATGCCATAAGTGTCGCAAAAAACATAAAACCCGACATAATTCTCATGGATATTCTCATGCCTGATCTTGACGGGCTGTCAGCCTCGAAAGTAATAAGAAATAATGCTGAACTGAAACACATTCCGATTATTGCAGTTACAGCACTGGCCGGAAAAGAACAGGTTCCTGAAATTCTAAGGGTCTGCAATGCCCTTATTGAAAAACCGGTCAGAAAGGAGGTGCTTATTGAAAAGATTTGTGAATTCCTGCCAGTTGAAGGGAAAGATAGTTAGATCGATAGTTATAAAATGTCTTGTTTTTTCTTTTTTTACTGTTTCCTGCAGTGAAAGTGAGAATGTTCAGAAATATACTTTTTCGGGCATGGGAACAGTGCTGAGCGTTATTTATACCGGTACTGAAAACGATGCCATGGAAGACTCGCTGCAAAAAGATGCCGAACTGATCGAAAAAGAGTTGAGTTATTATAAACCGGAAAGCTTCGTTTCAGTTCTCAACAGAGATGCATTTTTTAAAGAAGTTCAAGTGCCGAATCATGTATGTATGCTGATAAAGACTTCGCTTGAATACGGAAAAATGACGGATGGAGTTTTTGACATAACATATAAAAGCGAGGGTGCTCTCTGGGAAGAAGGAAAAGAGCCGGGGGAGGAAGAACTCAAAGAAAAGATAAAGCTTACAGGTTCAGAAATGATTTTGGCTGATTGTGAGAAAAATGTTATAAAATATAAAAAAGAAGGGGTGCTGATAGATCTTGGCGGAATAGCAAAAGGTTATGCCATAGATAGAGCCGGCGAGATAATTAAGAAAAACGGAATAAAAGATTTTATTGTAAATTACGGCGGTGACATGCTGGTTTGCGGAAAAAAGGGGAAAGAACCTTGGAAAATAGGGATAAAAAATCCTGCAGATCCGTCAGATCATTTGAAAACCCTTTCGTTTGGCGATAAAGAGTGCGTCGGCATTGCAACCAGCGGAGATTACGAAAGATTTTTTGTGATAAATGATAAAAGATTTTCACACATATTTGATCCGAGAACAGGAAAACCTGTAGTTGATGCAAAGTCAGTAACGGTAACTGCTCAAAATGCTTTGACAGCTGATGTTGCCGCAACAGCGGTTTCAGTTGCAATAAAAGAAGATGAGCTGATAAAAAAAATTATGGAAAAATTTAAAGTAAAAATATATACTCTCTCCGGTTCCGATTTGAAGTGGGTGGAGCATTAAGCTTGGAAAAGAAATTGATGATGAAATTAAGTTAATAAAATCAGGGCTATACGATGAAGTGCTTCTATTGTTCAAATGTGTCTGATATTAAAATTAAGGGTTTCTGTATCTCCTGCGGCAAGAAATTGGAAAAGATTTGCGAATCGTGTGACATCTCTTACGAAAAAAGTGCTAATTTCTGTATGTCATGTGGAGGTAAACTTTCGGACCTGATCGAAAAGATTGAAGAAAAGGACGACTATGTTGAGGATTTGCCTGAAATTAAACAGGAAGATGAGGAAATCTTTGTTCTTGAAGAAGTTTCAGATGATGACAGTGTTGTGATCGAAACAAATGACATTTCTACGGACAAACAGGATATTGAAATAGAGATCAACGGTTCAGCAACAGATGAGCCCGCAGGCGGACCGGAACTTAAGATAGAGAAGGATTCAAAGAAGGCGTCTGAAGATTCAGCACAATCAAAGAATGAAAGTGATAAAAGAATAGTTTCTCCGAATGCTCCCCAGAATAAAAAATCGAAAAAGGAACCTGTTCAGTCAAAAGGTGATATAGATCTGGACTCACTTTTCAATGAACTGACATCACTTGACGGTTCTGAACAGCTTTCCGCTGGAGAAAGTTCTGATGTTCCGCCTCCTGAAGGAATGAGTGTCGAGTCTGTTTCCTCAAACGAAAAAGACGAAAGTGCTTTTAACCTTAAGAGTGAAAAAATACTTGTCAAGGAGCCGGACCAGTATTTTCTTAACCCGGCCGAAGTAAATGAAAAATATGATGTTTCTCTCGACTCTCTCATTAATGAAACAGTGACATCTGAATTTCAGGAAAGCTGTGCTCCCATGTTCAGAAAGATAGAAGAAAGATTCCGTATCTGTAAAGGCGGCTCATTTTATCTTAAAGGCAGTTCAGGAAGCGGCAAGAGCCATATAGTTAACCGCCTTAGAAGTTTTTCGGAAAAAAACGCTCCTGAGAATGGTTACAGTATTGTTGTTTCAGATGCCAACATTTTTGATTTTGATTTTATGATTTTCATCATTCTTATCAAAGCGCTGATGAAAATAAAAAGCAACGATGTCAATACTGTAAAAAAGAAATTTGATAAACTGTTCGGAGAAGCTCTTCCTGATAGCAAGAAAGAGTGCCTGAGTGCTCTTATCTGTCTCAATTTCTCACCTGTTAAAACCAAATTGCCCAAACATGACATAGAATATCTTCTTTCATATGTTCTTTACGGTCTAAGCAGAAGCAAACCGGTGCTCTGGGTCATCAACAACGCAAACACACTTAATGTAAGATCGATTAAGTTTTTCGCAAGTCTTAACAGGGTTTTTGAGTGTATGCCAATGTCGGTAGTATTCGTGGTGGATCCTGATGCGGCGGTACTCGGGAACAGCGTTAAGGAAAATATTTATGAGTTCAATGGTTTCCCTGAAGACCGCCTCATTGAGGAAGTCGGTGTGGTGCTAAATACAAAAAAAATCCCTGCAGACCTTGAAAAACTTCTCAAGGACAAGGCATCAGGAAATATACTTTTTACTGTCCAGCTTGCTGAATATCTAAAGGACAGAGGATTTATTTTTGAAATGAAGGGAAGTTGGCGTTTTTCAAAACTTCCTGATGATTTTGTATGCCCTGAAAATCTTGATGAGCTCATATCTTTGAGAGTTGACATGCTTCCTGAGGATGTTGCCAGAACACTGAGGGAATTTACGCTTCTTAATCTTTATGAAGTCCCGAAGTCCCTTTTCACTCTGGTTTCAACAACCGGTGCTTCGTGTGTAGAGGAACTTGTAAAAAAAGGGTACCTCATAGAAACCAAGGATCATTTAAGATTTACATCCAGATCGATACTCACAGCTTTAAAAAAGAAGGTTAAGATAGGAAAGCAGGAAAGGGCTTTCTATAAAGAGCTTGTTTCGAAACTCGCTTCAACCCCCGCTGAAATTTATCAGCTTAACAAACACTGGCTTCTTTTAAGCTATATAAATCTGGGCGGTATTGTTGACAGAAGGATGAACTCATTCCTTTTCTCTTCTGCTGTTTATATGGAAAAGCTCGGATTTTTTGAAATATCTCAAAGGTCGTACCAGACAATAGTTTCATCATTTGAATCTGATGATACAAACGACGATTTTAAAATCCTTCCTGAGATCAAGAATGCCCGTTTATGGCGCATAGTTGAGCCGCAATGGGCAAAAATATTCTGGGAAAAGCTTGTAACATACGCAAAGACAAGATCTGATTATCATCTTGAGCTTGTTGCAAGAGGTGAGATACTTCTTCTTGCCGAAGATGTTGATATGACAACCATTGCAGATATTGTCAAGAAACTTCACATGGCTGGTTGCTATGAAGAGGAGATAGGGCTTATCGACAGAACAACAGATATACTCGTGAATTCAGGCAATTATCTGGATGCAGTCACTTTTGCCACAAGAGGTTACAAAATTTTAAGGGATGTAATTGTAAAATATGACGGGAAAGGTGTTTCGCCTGCGGAATTTGTATATTCCCTTTACATCAGATGTGCATGCAAGCTTGCCGAAGTATGCATAATGCTCAATGACAATGACAAGGCAAGTGCGATTCTGGAAGAAGCTCTCGAATATGCAGAAAAATATTCAGTATCTTATTTTAAGTCAAAAATTCTCCTCCTGTTGGGCAAGATAAGATATGCACAGAAAGATGAATGGGAAGAGTTGATGAAAGAAGGATTCTACAATGCAATGATAGGAATGGATTTTACAATAATCAAGGCATTTCTCCACTTTTTTGAGGAGAACGGTTTCGAAGATAGCGAGTGGGTCTCCCCCTTTATTGAGTATAAGAACTGGATTAATTTCTAATCTTTATTTTCATGCAGATTTAAACTTGACTGAGCCAGATATTTCTGGTAACTTTTCTCACTAATTATTAGGCAGAGGTCGTTATGAGATTAGTGTCAGTTGTTTTTTTTGCAATGATACCGGTAATATTCGTATCATGCGGGATCGCCAGATCTACTTCTTCAATATGGAAAGCGGAAGACCAGCGGGAAAAGTCTCTTGGTAAAATCGCCACCGCATTTGAAAAGGCCGACATAGTCGAAACCGATGAATTCGGGAGAAGATCGCTGGCAAAAAAAGCTGCGGATGAAGTTAAACCGCTTGAAAAAAGAAAGGCGGCTTACTATTTCTTCAAGGGTGATGCATATCTTTCCAAAGCTTATGATTTTAGGTCAAAAAGCATTTATGATTCATCCGATTTTCTTGCAACAAAAGCATTGGAATATTTCAACGAAGCAGAAAAAATAGCAGGAGGGGCAAAGCCGGAACCTGCCCCTGCAGCAGTAACCCCTGCACCAGCACCAACACCGGCGACTGAAGTGAAGCCGGAACCTGCCCCTGCAGCAGTAACCCCTGCATCTGCACCGGCGCCTGCACCTGAAGTGAAGCCGGAACCTGCCCCTGCAGCAGTAACCCCTGCACCTGCACTAACACCGGCGCCTGAAGTGAAGCCGGAACCGGAGCCGCAACCGGAGCTGCAACCTGCTGTAACAGCGGATCCTGAAGAAAAACCCTCATTGAAAGGGGATCCTTTTGCAGAAAAAAAAGAGGAGCCGAAAAAAGCTGAGCCGGCAAAGAAAGAGGAAAAGAAACCTTCTTACTATGATGTTTATGAAGAAATGAGACAAAAATATTTGAAAAAGCAGTCTGACGAAAAGGAAAAAGAAAAAGAGGAAGAGAAAAAAGAGGAACAGAAAAAGGAAAAGAAAAAAGAAGACAGCACTGCTCCGAAGGGAGGTGCAAAATGAAAAGACATATAATAATAGCAATATCTTTTATGCTTCTTGGCGGATGCGTTGCAGGAAGCAAACTTTACAAAAGCACGCTGCTTGAGAGCAAACGGCTTGAAGTCGATAAAAACCGCGGTGCAGATATTTGCGCCCCGTATGATATTGCAATGGCCGAAAGCCACATAGAATTTGCCAGACTCGAGCTGGAGTCAGGCAATCATTACCGTGCGGAAGAACACATAACGGCCAAAGATCTTTATGCTACAAAAGCTTCATTAAATGCGGATATCTGTATTCCTAAAGATGCTGATGAAGACGGGATACTTGATGTGGAAGACAGATGCCCCAAAGATGCCGGCACAACTGAATTCAAAGGTTGTCCCGATAAAGATGGTGACGGGCTGCCTGATATTGATGATAAATGTCCTGATGTTTCCGGACCTCTCGGCCTGAATGGTTGTCCTCCCGCTGCAGACCGTGACGGTGACGGTGTTCCTGATTCCACAGACCGTTGTCCTGATGATAAAGGTTTTGCTGAACTTAAAGGATGCCCTGACAGAGATGGTGACGGACTTGCAGATCTTGATGACTCATGTCCTGATATCCCTGGTGTCGTTGAGCTAAAAGGATGTCCTCCGGCCAAGGATCGTGACGGAGACGGTATTCCTGACAGGGATGACCGCTGCCCGGATGAAAAAGGTTTGAAAGAATTGAACGGCTGTCCTCCGGCTGCAGATCGTGATGGTGACGGTATTCCGGATAACACAGACCGCTGTCCCGATGACAAGGGAACTGCTGAATTCAAAGGTTGTCCTGATCGTGATGGTGACGGGATCGCTGATGTAGATGACAAATGTCCTGATGCAATAGGTCCGAAAGAACTTCAGGGTTGTCCTCCTGCCGCTGATAGAGATGGTGACGGTATCCCGGATTCTGAAGACCGATGCCCTGATGACAAAGGGATAACGACTCTTAAAGGTTGTCCTGACCGTGACGGTGACAGCGTTGCTGATCTTGATGATAAATGTCCGGATGTTCCGGGTACCGTTGAGCTTAACGGTTGTCCACAGGTACTTGACAAGGATGGTGACGGAATAAATGATGATGTGGACAAATGTCCTGATGTTCCCGGAGTCGAGGAAGAAAAGGGATGTCCGAAAAAATATAAACTCATTGTTGTTACAGCAAAGAAAATTGAACTTAAACAGGTTGTTCTTTTCCAGACGGGTAAGGCAGTCATTGACAGGAAGTCATATGAGATGCTTAAAGAAGTTGCCGATGCACTCAAAAATGCCCCTTCTGTAAAAAAAGTTATTATTGAAGGACATAGTGATAATGTAGGCAGCAGGAACCTGAATATATCTCTTTCTCAGAAAAGAGCTGAAGCAGTAAGAGAATTTCTTGTTGACGAGGGTGTAGATTCCGGCAAGCTTGAAGCGAAGGGATATGGGCCTGACAAACCGGTTTCTTCAAATAGAACAGCTGCTGGCAAAGCTAAAAACAGAAGAGTGGAATTCGTTCTGGAACAGTGATTGTTGTTGAAATTGAGGAGGTTTTCTGAAAATGGCCGTTGATAACAGTAAAGGAATAGCAAAAAAGGTAATGTTCGAAGAAAAGGAAAGGAATGCTGATGAAGTTGTGTTTTCTTCCCGGAATCAGAGGACGGCACAGAGAATTGATGTTGAAATAGAGGTAACGCTTACAGGTCCGCATACTTTTTTCAGCGGATTGACAATGGATATAAGCGAAGGTGGTGTTTTTGTGGCTACTCATCAGATATTTCCCATCGGAACAGAATTCAGAATGATACTTTTTCTTGGTAAAGAAAAATTAGAGATCGATTCTCTAGTCGTCTGGGTAAGAGGCGAAGATAGCGCAATGATAAGCGGTGAAGAGCCGGGTATGGGACTGAAGTTTATCAAACTTGACAGCAGATCTCTTGCTGTAATTTCTGAATTTCTTAAGAAAAGAGAGCCAATTTTATATGATGACTGCCTATGAAAGATCAGTCCCCGGCATTGCTTCTTCTTAATGCTTCAAGACCATTCAAAAGAATAATACTTTTCACACTTCCTGTTTTTCTGCCACTGTTTTCGATCGTTTTCGGACTGGAAAGAGGCAAAATGATCGAAAAAATATTTGAGGATGAGACCTTTTTTGAACAATTAAAGAATTCGCTTGAAAAAGGGCTGAAATGAAAAGCTATCACATTTCATTTATTGTAATGCAGTCAAAAATAAGAACAGTTGTGGTTGAATACGGAGATAATGGAACGGCATTTTTTGTAAAAGATGTTTTTGAAAAGGGTGATAATTTCAATTTTAAGGAACATGTCAGAAAATTAATGCAGGAAAGCAGTTACCATAAGAGCGATCAGCCATCCAAAGTTTCTTCGAGTATGATGAGCATTCCTCCAAAACTGCTTTCGGCTGTTGTTACGGGAATGACCTCTGAAGGTTCTCTGCATGCTTGTGTAAAACTTGCAAGGTCGATGCTTCTTGATATAAAAAAGACATTCCTTATAAACGAAATGAGTGAATCTGACATAAACTCATGCAGTGAGGATGTTCTTATCATATCAGGTGGTTATGATGATTCTGAAAATAGACAGCTTCATGATTTTATTCTGAAACTTACCGAAAGTCAGTTTATAAAAAAGACAAAACCTGCCGTGGTTTTTGCAGGGAGTTCATCCGCACTTCCTTTTGCAAAGGTTAACATCGGCACTTTAACCGATTTTACAATGCTTCCAAATGTGCTCGAAACCAGTTTCTGTCCTGAAAGTCTGGTTGCAGGAGAAGATATTTCGATAAAAAGATCTTCAACTTTGATGATTTCTTCAGATCAACCCAAGGTGCCTGCATTTTCATTTTCAAATTCTTTGCAGAAAGTTACGGAAATGTTTTGCGGAAGATATGTAAATAAAGTTCTTTCGGTGCTTATAACGGAAGAATATTCTGTTGTAAATGAATGTAGCCGGTCAGCAGGTAAGTTCCATTTCAAGAGATATGGTCTTTCAATGGACGATGTTTCTTTGAAAACGGCAGATCTTTCTGAAAGTCTCAGAAGTATTTTTCAGCAGGAATCTCTTCCTGACAGGGATTTTGCACAAGAAGATCTTTTGCAGATAGAAAAAAGTGAAAGAGTTGAGTATTACCGTCCTGAGAGGATCATAGGAATCTCTTTAAGCGGCAAAGCGGGTTTTGAAAAGTTTCTTGATGTTGTAAGCGATCCCGATCTTTTAAGAGGCGTAATAGAATTTGTTTTTGACAGGGACGGAGTTCTTCTTGCTTCAGCCCCGATGTTCTTTGAGAAACAAGGGGATCATTCCGGATGGCTTCTTGATGCATCGTATTCAGAAAACATGGTTTCGGGCTGGATAGTTATTCCGGATGGAACTTTTGTAAAGGAAAGAACATGTCTTACGGTTTATGTCAGCGGTAATGAAGAGAGAAATGAAATGAGTTTTCTGTGGGGGAAGAGATATGTAATGAAAATAGATCCTTTTTCGGTAATAGAGATAGATGTATCTGAAAAAGTCTATTTTGAAGGTGCCGGCAGGAAGAAAGTCTTAAAGACCGGAAAAGCCGGAAGGACGATAGTTTTTGATCTGAGAAAAGAAAGAAGCTGATGAAAAAGATTGTTTTTGCGATGCTTTTCCAAAGCATGTTTTATTTTATGATCCTGGCTGAAGACGGATCTTCTTTTAAAATAGTTCATAATGAAAATGATAAGATAGATATTGTCGTGAATATTCAGGACAGCAATGTTGTAAATGTCGAACTTTACAGGGTTTTAAGGAACTCTCCGCCTGTCAATATTTATGAGTTCACCTTTCCTGACAACCATTTTTCAGCACCTTCCGCAATAAGGGCATGTTATTTTCTCAAAATATATTATGATGACGGAACGGTGAGGGAAACAGCAAGAAAATGTCATTCAGAGGCGGATATTCTGAAGAAAATAAACATTTCAATGGTTTTTGTTGTTTTTATATTTATTTTTTCCATATTGGCAGCCGGTTTTATCAAAAGACCTTTTTTCAGTTCGATAAGCCGGGACAGACAATCAATGCTTAAGTTTATTGTAACTCTTCTCGGAGAGAATACCGCAAAAATATCTTTTTTGAGCTCGGTGGATTCAACGGGGCATCCGCTTCTTGGGCCTTTGACGGCATTAATGACAGGTCTTGCAAATTCGGCAGATACTGGCTCATCAATAGAGTCGGAGCTGTTTCCGGACGGGAGCGACAGCTTTTTTCAAAACGGCAGGAACAGTTTTGTCGCAGTGCCTTCATTCGGTGATCTGGCCGGGTTTTATTCTGCAGTGAACAGGCAGGATTGGAGCAGGCAGATGGGTTTCAATATTTCCGATGGATCTGCGATCTCAGACTGGAGCACATATTTTGCAGGAGAAAGTAAACGGAACATAAACCTTTCTTTAAATGTTCCGGGATTGAGCGGCAATGCTATACTGTCAAGGAAAAATCTTATTTCAATAGAGCCCTTTCTTTTATCTTCCCAGCTTAAGAACATCAGGTCTGAAAGATCGGTTAAGGTGTCGGGAGCATACCTTTTTCTGATCATTACCGCTGTCATTATAACTGCCGGATCAGTATTGAGTACTCTTGCGCAATATTTTCCGTTTATTACTGAACTTTTTAACATTCAGGCCGGAATATGAGAAGATTTGCAGTGATCACAATTTTAATACCGCTTGTAATTTTCAGCGTTCTGGTGATTTATGCTGATTATGGGCGAAATATATTTTCTGTCATTTTAAGGTGCGGGGAAACGGTTATTGTTATTTCTTTTGTTGCGGGTCTGTTAAAAGTGCTTCACAAAGAGGCGGTGAAGATAAGGAAAGGAAGATTTTCACAGTGGCCTTCAGCAGTCATTCTGCTTTCGTTCCTGGTTACTTTCCTTGCAGGTGCAATGAATATCAACCAGAGCAAATATGCATTTAACAATATTATCAGGGAACAGCCGGCATACCTTGTTGAAACGGCAGACATAATAATCGACGATGATTACTATCTGAGCAAGTTCCCTGCAAGAAAAAAACTGAGTCTTTATGTTAGTGCCAATGTTTCGCCTTATTTTTTTCCTACGGATGAAATGTTAAAGGAAGCCGACATGACAAGCGAAGATTTTAAGGACCTTAAATACAAAAAAGGGATCTTTGATGAAAAGAACACTGTTTTCATAAATGAAGATGATTCAAAATCGGTTTCCGAGCTCGAGAAAAAAGTGAGAGCTATGTCAATAGAAGGAATTTCAAAAATGCTTCCTGTTGCCGCTTCTTTAAGGGAATGGTTCACAGATTCTTTAAGAGAAAAAGGTGAACAGGATAATGTACAGGATGCTGCAATAGAAGGAGTAAGGATCAAAGGGTCAGGGGATATGCTTAAAGAATGGTTTGATGAGCAGAATGTGTCAGGAATAAATAAAAATGAAACTGTTAAATACTACGCTGATTTTGTGAGAAGTTCAGGGGTTGCTGACATAATAGCCGAAAGCTGTTCTAAGAATGCAGATATGGATATTTCAAAAAATGCCGCATCTAAAATGTTTTCAGCATTTTTAAAAACCGGCGTTACATCAAGCCCGAATATGAAGGGTTTCGTAAGGTGGATATACCGGTCAATCCTTGATCCTCTTTTTTCAACTTTTATAGCGATGTTGTTCTTTTCGATGCTTTTGACGGTATATAAAATGCTTGATTTCAGAAATTACAGCTATTTTGTCATATCTGTGTCTGTGTGTCTTGTAATTGCCGGATTCTTTCCTTATTTTAATTCAGTTTTAAATTTTTTCTTAAGTCCTGACTGGAAGGGTCCTTTTTCGGAGGGGTGGTTGATAAATGTTTTTTCAGCACCTGTTTTTAAGGCACTTGCAATAGGGACCGGAACAGGGGTTCTTTTTTATTCCGCAGAAACTGTTTTTGAAGTATTTACACCCAAAAACAGGAGGGGAAATTGAGAAGGATCGGTTTTTTATTATTCGACATTCCTTTTAAATATCTGGCGGTCATACCCGTTTTTATAATTATCATTTTCAGATTTATAGATACTGAAATCGATCCGGGTATGGAAGATAACGGAAAAAAGGTATATGAAATAATGGAAAATGTTCCTGCCGGTTCAAAAGTGCTTATAATTACAAATTTCGGTCCGGAAGCTAAATATGAGCTGGAGGAAACTCTTTCTGCAATGGTGGGATATTTTGCTGCAAAGGATGCCGGTATAGTTTTTGCGACTCTTGTTCCTGTGGGTGTGGAGTCAGCATTCATGGCGGTTGAAAGAAGTATCGGCAACCCTGATTTTATTAAAGAGAGATATCTCTACGGATATGACTATGTAAATATCGGATACATCGGGGGCGGCACGGTAGGAGCTTTTCTGCTTTCATCAAATATATCCGGCGTAAGGAAAAAAGATATTTACGGTAATGAACTGAAGGCACTTCCTATTATGAACGGGATAGAGCGTTTTAATGATTTTGCGGCTGTTTTTGAGTTCTCCTCGAGAATGATCGACGGCTCACCGGGAATGACACTTTTTTCTGTTCTGTCGGGAGATGAAAATCTTGCAAAGGCAGTCATCTGTTCATCAGACATGGTCCCGAACTATCTTCCTTTTCATAAATCCGGTTCTTTTGAAGGGTTTGCAGGCGGGTTCAGAGAGATTGCGGGCCTGACAAAGGTGATTGACCCCTCATCAGATATCTGGAAAAGGTATTACATAATGTCGATGATATTGGAATATATACTTATTATCATAGTTCTTTCAGGGATAAGACGGCTTGTGAGAGGTGAACGGTGAACATAAGTATGAATTTGAGCGTCTGGACAGCGTTTGCTTTCACTTTAGCAGCATTCTCAGGTCTTTACCGTGACAACCCCGTCTATAAATTTGCTGAGTCCGTATTCATTGGTGTGTCGGCCGGATATTTTGCATCGATATGGCTTTTTTCTGTTCTTATTCCGGTTTTTGATGATACAATGAGCGGTGATTATATTCTTCTGGTTCCTGTCATATCAGGACTTCTGCTTTTTATTCCTTCAGACGGAAAGAGAAAATATTCAAAACTTATTTTCATGCCGTCTGTTTTTATTGTCATGCTCTATCTTGCAGCGAGCATCCCTGTCTATTTTCAGGCATATGTCTATGAAATGATCCGTTCTTCCAGCATCCCGCTTATTTCATTAGCTGAAAACGGAAGTATAAGGTGGGACCTTACAATAAATGCAATTGTAAGTATTACCGGTATTGTTTCCGTTCTTCTTTTTCTTGTTGCAAGGCACAGAAAGGTTAACGGCTTTTTGTCTGCCGCAGGGGAGACGGGCAGATTTTATCTGCTTGTTGCAATAGGTGTTTCTTTTGGATATACTCTTGTTTCGAGGATCATCCTGTTGATGGGCAGATTTGATTTTGTTATTACTGATCTTTTAGGTTTCAGATTTTGAGAGATGATTATATAAAAAATGTGTCGGGAGTCATGGATATGAAAAGAAAAATTGCAGTTGCGCTGATCCTTCTTTTTGCATTTATTCTTAATGCCAACCTGTTCGAAAGGATGTTCTCAACATCAAAGGATTACAGCATATCGCAGGGAGAAGTGACAATTTATGCTTTGAGGGCTGTTAAGAACAAATATCTTAACAAATCTAAGTTGCAGGCCGCGGATCTTCTGGTTGAAGGGCTGAATGCGATACATGATCAGCTACCTGAAACATTGATCAAATACGACAGGAACAGAAATCAGGTTACAGTCCAGATATATAATCACACCTACACGGCTAATGTGGGAAGAATGAGAGATCTTTATGATATTGCCTATGTATTGAAGCAGGTATACGGCTTTATTGAAAAAAATTATGTTCCCGACGCTTCTCTTGAAATAACAGATGTAGAGTATATTGCTGTCAACGGCATTCTTAAAAAGCTTGATCCCCATTCATATATTTTCACACCGAAGGAATTTGAAGAGTTTACAAGCTCAACGGAAGGAAATTTCGGCGGGCTCGGAATCGTAATAAGTGTTAATGATGACGGAGAGATCGTTGTCGTTTCTCCCATGGACGGTACTCCGGCAATGGAAGCGGGGGTGGAAGCTAACGATGTTATAGTGCAGATCGATGATGAATCTGCAATAAACATGACACTCAACAAGGCAGTTGAAAGAATGAGAGGCAAGCCGGGAACCAGCGTCACCATAAGGATCAGAAGAGAGGGTGTTCCCGACCTTTTAAAATTTACAATTACCAGAGCAGAGATCAAAATAGAGTCTGTCGTTTCTGCAATGCCGGAGCCCGGAATAGGTTATATAAAGCTCTCCGGTTTTATGGAAAACACTTATCCGTCAATGCTTTCAGCGTTGGAAGATCTTAAGAAAAAAGGGATGAAATCGCTTATTCTTGATATGCGGAACAATTCAGGGGGCCTTCTTTCACAGGCGATAAAGATCAGTGATATTTTTCTGGAAAGGGGGGTTATTGTTTCTACTGTAGGAGATGATGAAGATGATGTCAGCGAAGCAGAAAAGCAGAATACGGACATTCTTGACATCCCTGTGACTGTAATGATAAACGAAGGCACCGCATCTGCTGCCGAGATCGTTACCGCGGCTCTTAAGAAAAACGGCAGAGCGAGTGTTCTGGGAAGAAAAAGTTTCGGCAAAGGGAGTGTTCAGAACCTTTTCAGGATACCGGGCGGAGGAGGCATGAAGCTTACAATTGCCCAGTATCTGACTCCAGGAGGTGTTTCGATCCAATCTGTGGGAATAACTCCTGAAATCGAGATAAGGCCGGCTTTTATTCACAATGAAAAGATATCGTTGTTTGATATGGGCGAGAACATAGTTACAGAGAACAAGCTTAAAGAGCATATCGTCAGTTCTTATATTCCGCAAAAGCCCGAAAAACCGGATATAATTGTCAGGTATTTCAAAGAATACAAAGATACTGATCAAATAGTGAAAGAGAGGAGAAAAGAGAAGATCGGTGCTTTTAAAAGCGACGAGGAGATCGAAATAGCAATAAAGATCATGAAAGAAATGATATCAAACGGTATCAAACCGAACGATGCCGCTGTCAGAATAAAGGAAAGCGAGTGGTCGGGAATAGTTTCAAAACTGACAGAATCGGGTATTCCGTGGAAATCATCAATGTCTCTGCGGCAACCTGACCTGGATTCACTCAAAGTGTCTCTTTTAAGTAGTCAGAAGATCATTGGCGGAAGCAGTTACCAGTTCAAGTTCAAAGCGGAGATCGAGGGTGAAATAGAGAATCTGATAGGAGTTCTTGAAACGGATATTCCTTTTTTAAGAAGACTGGAAATTCCTTTCGGTACTTTCAGCGGTTCTATCGAAAGAACCGTGAACATAAAGCTTCCTGAGTCAGTCCCGTGGAGAAAGGAGAACGCACAGTTAAAGCTTTACACAGGAACGCCTGACAAAGTAATTAAAATCAAAGATTTTGTTATTGAGACCATGCCGGTTGACTCACCTGATATAAAGCTCTCTTTTCTATCCGTTGACTCAGGTGGAAGTGTTGACGGTATGATACAGCCAGGTGAAGAGGTTAAGCTTCTGATCAATTT
Source organism: bacterium (assembly GCA_017997475.1). Taxonomy (GTDB): domain Bacteria; phylum UBP6; class UBA1177; order UBA1177; family UBA1177; genus JAGOEX01. The sequence goes on along the minus strand of JAGOEX010000003.1, from coordinate 20,399 downwards.
TACCAACATCGGGAAAGGGGCTGTTCTTGACGGAAGGGCGATGTTGATAAATGTGGATAATTCAAAAGAGATATTCATTAACAGCGGAACTCTTTCTTTTACTCTTGCTCCCGGTGAAACAAAAAGTGCGGAATTTAAATTCAAGTTGAGTAATTTTGAGGCAAAAGAAACTCTGGCAACAAAGCTTGCGGTGTCTTTGTATGATTACAAAACGAAATACAACTCAGGTTTTTCAGTTCCGATATACAGGTCAGGCGCAGGATGTGTATTTGAAAGCAGAGAAGCGGGGATAGTTCTTGAAAAGGGTGTAGAGATATTCAGTGCCGCAGATCTGAAAAATGTATATGGCATCATAAAAGAGAGATCCGTTCTGAAAAGTACCGGAAAATGCGGAGAGGCCTATCTTTCTGAAGACGGTTTCTGGATAAGGTCGGAAAATGTGAAGACTTCAGAGGAAAAACCGTCAAAACTGCAAATGGACATTAAATACAGTATTAAAATGCCCGGAATTTTCTTTGACAGATCGCCTTCACTTTCTGAAAACGGGAAATTCAATATAGCATTTGAGATAAACCCTGCTGAAACAAGAGATGTCTTTGTTTTTATAAATGACAAAAAGTATTTTTATAAAAGACTTTCAGAAACAGGCAGTGTAAACAAGATCAGCGTGCCGGTGACATTGGAAAAGAAGATTAACAGCATCTCAATAGTTGCAAAAGGTTACGACAGGGAAAAAACGGCATTCGCAAGAAAGCATGTTGTTTTTCCCAAAGGCAGCGATAACGAAGAGGAATAAGATGGCTAAGAAGATATATGTTACTGCTGCAGGAATAATAAGTTCAATAGGCATCGGCTGTGATAAGACGGTCAAATCGCTTGTTGAAATGAAAGGCGGCCAGACAGAAACAAGATTTGTCGATTCAAAGCTCGCAAGGAATTTTCCACTTTGCGAAGTTCCTTTCAGCAATGACGAACTTGCTCAAATTGCAGGGGTTTCAAGAAATGAATTTAAAACAAGGTGCTCTCTTCTTGCTGCTGTTGCGGCAAAAGAAGCGGCAGTGAATGCAAAAATAAGGAAAAATGACGGGATATTGACGGGTCTTGTCTGCGGAACAACAGTTGGCGGAATGGATAGAAGCGAGCTGTTTTACCGGGAGTTTTCAAACGATCTTCAAAACGGCGGAGATATTAATGATGTTATCTGCCATGATTGCGGCGATACAGCACAGAAAGTCTCTGTTCTTATAAATGCGACAGATTTTGTTACAACAATAAGTACCGCCTGTTCATCTTCCGCCAATTCTTTCATTACGGCGGCAAGACTTCTTCAGCATGGAGAGGTTGAAAGGGTTGTGGCAGGAGGGAGTGACGCTCTCACATACTTTACTGTCAACGGATTCAATTCATTGAGAATTCATGATACACAGCCATGCAGACCGCTTGATGCATCAAGAAAGGGGTTGAATCTTGGTGAAGGGGCGGCATTTGCAGTTTTAGAAACAGAGGAAACCATAAAAAAAACAGGAAACATCCCGATTTGCGAACTTGCCGGATGGAGTAACTGTGCAGAAGCGTATCATCAAACCGCTTCAAGTCCTGAAGGCAACGGTGCCTATGCGGCTATGACCGGTGCATTGAAAAAAGCAGGATTAAACCCGGAAGATGTTGATTATATTAATCTTCATGGTACAGGCACTGATAACAACGATGCGTCTGAAAGTGCAGCGGTTGTCAGGGTTTTTAAAGAAAAAATGCCAATGCTGAGCTCTACAAAAACACTGACAGGTCATACACTTGGCGCTTCAGGCGGTATTGAAGCTGTTATCTCAATTCTTTCAATTAAAGAGAATATGGTTCCCGGTGATAAAATGTTCAGGATACCGATAGAAGCAACAGGGCTCAAACCGCTTCCTTCAACTCTGACAGACAATCCCGTAAAACACATTATGAGCAATTCCTTCGGATTCGGTGGCAATAACAGTTGCTTAATATTTACAAGGTGTTAAAATGCCGGCATATATAAGATCAACAGGAATTCTTATTCCGCATAAAAATGAAGACGGGACAACATTCAGATGTCAGAAGCCGGAAATAAAGGAGTTTATAGATCCGAAAGAATCAAGAAGGTTCAGCGGAATAATTAAGAATGGTGTGTTTGCCGGAATGACAGCTTTGAAAAACGGGGGGATCAGGAAACCTGATGCCATAATCACAGGAACAGGGCTCGGATGTCTGTCAGACACGATAAAATTTATTTCTTCAATAAAGCAGGGTGGCGAAGAGAATCTCAATCCCGCACCTTTTATCTATTCTACCCATAACACTGTCGGGGGAACAATTTCGATTCTTACCGGGTGCACCGGATATAATTCAACTTTTGTCCACAGAGGCATCTCTTTTGAATCGGCTCTTTTTGAATCGTTTCTTATAAGTTGTGAAGAGCCGGAACTTAATATTCTATGCGGCGGAGTTGATGAAATGACAAATGAATATCTTGTGATAGCCGAAAGGATAGGCCTTCACAGAGAAAATTCAATACCTGGTGAAGGGGCGGGATTTGTTGTCCTTTCAGGTAAAAAAGAGGGATCTGTTGCAGAAGTTTCAGATATTAAGACCGTTCCTGTCATAGATAAAATGCAAACAGTTAAACATTTCAGAGAGTTCATTGAGAAAAACAGCATAGATCCCGCAAAAACAGTCATCTTCACTCCCTTTAATGGTGACAGCGAATGCGACAACTGGAAAAAAGATGTTTTGAAGAGTTACAAATGGATCAATATTGTAAATCCCAAGGAAGTGACAGGTGAATTTATGACGGCAGGAGCATTGTCAACAGTTATGGCAGTTGATCTGATAATAAAGGACCCTCAAATAAAACAAGTACTTGTCTGGAACAGTTTTCTTAATATGGAAAATGCATTTATTTTTATAAAAAATGGTTCTATTTAGCTTAATCATCATAATATCTATTGCATTTATTGCCTGGGCATCTTTCAGCATAAGTTCGGGTATTTTTCTGAAAGCTGTGTGCAGGAACAGAAAGTCGGAAAGAGACATCCTTCTGACATTTGACGATGGTCCTGATCCTGTTAACACGCCGTTAGTGCTTGAAATACTTGATAAAAAAGGAGTAAAAGCCCTTTTTTTCATAAATGGATCGAAAGCTTTGGAAAATCCTGAATTACTAAAAAATATTTTTTTAAAAGGTCATTTGATCGGCAATCACACATACGGTCACTCGAACTTTTTCCCTTTCTACTCAAGAAAAAGAATGCTTTTCGAGCTTAAAAAGACTTCAGATATAATTGAAAATATAACAGGAAAAAGAACACTGTATTTCAGACCTCCCTTCGGTGTTACAAACCCTTCAATAGCTTATGCAGCAAGGGAACTCGGTTTAATAACTATCGGCTGGTCGGTAAGATCGTTTGATACTTTTTTGAAAGAAAAGGGAAAAATATTGTCATCTGTCATGAAAAAAGTAAAAGGAGGGGACATTGTTCTTTTTCATGATACGGTTAAAGGAACGGTTGAAATGCTTGATGAATTCATTGTCTACTGTCAAAAGGAAGGTTTTGAACTGACGGTTCCTGAAAAGTTTTTTCTGGAGGATTGATTGAAGGAAATATTATTTATAGCTTTAACGCTGTTCTTTATGCTGTCTTTTGCACAAACAGTAAATACAGAAAATGTAAAAAGTGACGCCAGTGCGGCTTTTACAGAACTTGCCGCGTCTTCAAATGTTGCAAAATGGCGAAATACTGTTGCATCAAATGCATCCAGCATTGTTTCAATAAAAAGTTCTTTCAAGCAAGTGAAAACACTGTCATTCCTTTCACAGAAAGTGACTTCAGGCGGCAGATTCTTTTTTGAAAAGAGTGAGAATGGTAACAAGTTGAAATGGGAATATACAACTCCGTTTTTCTACACGATTGTAATAAATGGAAACAATATAACCATGAAAGACGGGCAGAAAACATCAAGCTTTGATATGAGCACCAGCAGGGTTTTCCAGGAAATAAACGAAATAATGGTTGCTTCTTTGAATGGAACCATATTATCAGACAAAGGAAATTTTATTTTTGATATAAAGGAAAAAGGGAGGGAACTGACTATTTCCATGACACCAGTGAAAGGAACATCCTTGTCAGAATATTTCAGAAATATCAACATGATAATGGATAAATCGGATTTTACTGTGAGCATGCTTACAATGGTCGAGATAACAGGTGACTCAACAGAACTTCTTTTCATTGACAAAAAGTTGAACGGTAAAATAGATGAATCGGAATTTTCTGTTAAATAAACTCACGGCATTATTGCTGCTGTTGATGCTTTTTACATCCTGTGTGACTCTTCCATGCCGTAATTGTGTTGTGGAAGGCAAGACGGTTCTGAATTTATCACAGGTCCCTTTTTCAGATACAACTTCTGCTTTGTACAGAGTTTCCATAAAGCTGTATTCGATGTATTTTTCAGGACTTCTTGCGGTTAAGAAACTTGAAAAAGATCATTTCAGAATGTCGCTGATCTCAGAAACCGGTTTTAAGCTTTTTGATATGGAGATCAAAAACGGAATTGCTGAAATGCAGAATGTTTTCGCTGAACTTGACAGGTCTGAAGTGAAAAAGACATTCAGAGAAGACTTTACAACGATGGTTCTAAGCGGGATTGAGCATAGTGACTGTAACGGATATCTATTCGAGGATAGTGAAGATTTTCTTTATGAATGTGCTGTAAGTGAAAAACTGTCCAACAATTTTCTGATCGAAAAGAAAGGGGGCCTGTTGAAAAAAGTATGGAAAGCCGAAGACATTGATGAACCGGTTTTTGAAATAAATTACGGCTACAATGAATCAGGTTCAGTCACTCCTGCATTTATAACGATCGTTCATTTTAATGTTAAGCTCAGAATTGAACTGTCACTTTTGGAAAAGAACAATGTTCAGAAATGATCTTTTTACCCATTCGGAATTTGAAAGAATAGAGGACGGATTCAGAACCACAATCTTTTTTAATTGGAAACATCCTGTTTTTAATGGGCATTTTCCTGAAAAGCCAGTCGTTCCGGGTGTTCTTCTGATGCAGATGGTTAAAGAGTGTTTCGAAACATTTCTTTCAATTTCTGTCGTACTTACCGGTGCTGACCTTAAGTTTACAAATCCTGTAACACCTCAGACCGCACCTGAGTTAAAACTTGAAGTGACTTTTGTTAATGATGACAATAAATATAAAGTGAAATCAAATGGATATGATGGAGAAACCAAGTTCTTTAAAATAAATATAGAACTGGTACAAGGAGGTTTGTAATGAAAAAGTGTCTGGTATTGCTGATGATGTTGTCAGCCGGATTTTTTTCCTGTTCGTCAAAGACTTCAACGGGCAGTGATTCTGATAACTTCATAAGTGATAAGGATCCATTATCCGAAAACGAAAATAGTGATAATGAGACAGATGACAAGAGCGGTCATGTAAATGACGATGTTGTCTTAGATGATGACAGTTCTTCAGTAAGTGATAACGAATCGGATGATGAAGATACTCAAGATCACATTTGCGATCCCAATCCATGTGAAACGGAAAAGAATATTGCTGAGAACAGAACAAGATGCATGCATGCCGATGAAGGCAGAAGTTATACCTGTGAATGTGATGTGAGTTATCATTCTTCGGAGGGACTCTGCTGTCAGCCGTATTCAAATAATGTTGAAGGGGAATGTGTCTGCAACACCTATTATGTTACTCCTGACTACGATGAAGAACAGTGCGTTCCTGAATGCTCTGAAAACACAATAGAAGGGCTTAACGGATACTGTCCTGAAGGTGAAATATGTCAACAGGGAATTTGTATCACTGACCGTTGTTACGGATACGAGTGCCCTGAAAACAGCACTTGTTCAACTAAAAATGATGCTCCTTTCTGTCAGTGTGACACAGGTCTGCAAATGAGTGACGGAAAGTGCTGTCCTCTAAATTCGACAAACATATCGGGTTCTTGCGAATGCAATCAGGGGTTTGAGTTCAAAAATGACAAATGCGAACCGCTTGCTTCAAACAAATGTGTTCCCAATCCATGTGAAGGGAGCGGCAATCCTCTTCATAAAAATGTTTGTGTTCTTGACGGTTCTATTGAAGGATATCACTGTGATTGCAATGAGAATTATGTTGCTGACGAAGATGGATGCATTCTTGTTGAGTTTGATTTCTGCCCGGAAGGGTTGCAGTGCCTTAGCGGTTATTGTGTTCCCTTCGATCTTTCGAATGAGCAGTGTATTGAAGATGGTGACTGCCGTGAATTCCCTGGTGCAACGACTGTCTGTTCATCGCCTCATGCGGCAGGCGGGATTTGTATAGGATGTGCTGTAGCAAGCGACTGCCCCGGGAATACACAGTGTTATGAAACATACGGAACTTGTGCACTGATGTGCGATGATGATACCGATTGTCCTTACGGAAAATGTTACGGAACAGGTTACTGCGGACAGAAAAAATGTTACAGCAATGAGGATTGTTTCGGAGGAACTCTCTGTATAGATTCTGACGGATCGGGTGAAGGTATGTGTCAAAGGATCCCGTGCAAAGAGACCCTGTGCTCAAAAACAAACCCGGGCGGAAGCTGTGAAGATGCCGGGGCATCCTGTATTGCAGGCGAATGTATAAACTCATGCGATCCGAACCCTTGTAAAGAAATCAACAGAGGTACATGTGAGATAAAACTCGGTGTTCCTACTTGTATGTGTGATGACGGAACTCAGGAAATAAATGGAAAGTGCGAACCGGTTTCTGTAACAAAATGTCCGGATGGTTTCACTTGTGCTTCCGGTGTTTGTGCAGATAAGAGCGATCCCGGCTTTGTCTGTGCTGAAAGCGGAGATTGTGAAGATGCAGACCTTGTATGTTCTCCGGTTCTTCCTTCCGGCGTATGTTCGGGCTGCACATATCCTTCTGAATGTCCTCACGGCGGAGCTGAAACTTCTGACTGTGTGAGCGGTTACTGTCTTAAAACATGTTTTATTGATACTGATTGCAACGACGGTATGAAATGCCTGGGATCAGGTTATTGCGGAAAGCAGGATTGTGTCAAACCCTCTGACTGCCCTTCAGGATACACTTGTTCAAGTAGTGGAAGATGTTCAAGAATTCCATGTAGTTAACAAAAAAATAACAAAAAAATAATAAAAAAATCCCGCAGTTGTTACTAAATTTACCGATAAGCAATGTGCTTTGGTTTTTAGGAGGGTTTTTCCTATGAACAAACTATTCAATTGTGAGTGTTGCGGGGGTGGAAATTTAAACCACCTTAGAAAGGAAATTTATGAACATAATGGCGGAAGCTACAATCGTGCGATTTCTTTCAACGGACATAAAAGATTTTTTAAATGCAGCGAGTGCGGTAAAATCTGGTGGACAGATCCGATAAGCGAATTTATGCATTTTGTTTCTGAGAATGTTGCGGCTGGAAAGATAATTGCGATAAATAACGAAAAATCAATCAACAGGGCTCTCAAAACAGGATAAAAAAAGAAGGCGCCTAAAAAAAGGCGCCTCATATCTGGGGTGGGAGGGGAATGTGGATAAATCCACAAAAGAATGTTACTTGAAAAAAGGTATCCGTCAAGCAAAATTAATCAAAAAATAATCTCTTGTAATCATTAATGTTATCAGAATAAAAAAAATGATTGTGAAAATATTTGACACCATGCTCATGATATGTATATTACCTCTCGCTGATGTTCGTTGGCTCTGTGATCTTTATTAAGGTTCCTCGTTAGCTCAGTCGGTAGAGCGGGTGGCTGTTAACCACTAGGTCGGCAGTTCAAGTCTGTCACGAGGAGCCATTTTTTTTTGATTTTTCTGAGGTCAACTTACTGAACTGTAAAAAGAACGCCTTCGTCACACCAGAAAGTGATAAAATTAAGAACATCTATATTCTTGAACTTTTTTTGAATTTCAGAAATTGAAACGGAATTCTTTTTGCGTATGAAGGAAAAAATACTGCCTTCTTCATCAGTAATAGTCTTTGTGAAAACACTGCCATCAAGACGGTAAACTAGACCATACATGCTTTCCTTGTCAACATCGCAGGAATATTTCTTTAAATCGATGTAGCCGGTTTCGATAATATCTTCAATGTCGTATGAGAATTTGTCAAAAAAGGCAGAACAGTTGATCCCTATCAAAGTTTTGTTATCAATGGCTTCTATCTGATAAGGATAAGTTATAATATCCTCCTCAAGTGTCATTAAGGATGTGGTGTAAAAATAATTGTGTTTGAGAATATCTGAAGCGACCGGCCACAGCTTCTTTTTTTGGAACCGGTCGAAAAGATAGGAGAAAAACTCATTTATATATTCAAAAAGCTGATCGTAATTAATATCATCAGGGTCCATTGAATTCATGTCAACAGGTTGCTTTTTTATCCACTTGTTCCAACGGGTTATGATCTCATGGCATGGCATTTCCAGTCCTTTTGCAAGCATAGTTATGATAGACACCATTCTGCCTTTGTTGTAAAGGACATCTATTCCTTCAGCCATTTCACTGATCTTCTCAAATTCTCTTTTATTGAATTGCGGATTGTCAAGAGCTCTGTATGGATACGAGTGTTCTACGGTATAATTATATTCTCTCATTCTGTTGAACATTCTTGTCCCAGGATACATTGATAACCTGAAAACATTTAAAGAAACAGGCCAGAGATTGAATGCGTTTTCAAGATCGTTAAGAAAGTCATCAAATGTCATTTTCGGAAGTCCGGCGATTATATCTATGCCGAAAGGAAGATTGGGAAAGTTTGCCATATACCTGATGATGTTAAGTGCATTTTCAACATTAAGAGAAGTCATCAGGTTTTCATGAACTTTCTGATTTACGGTTTGCAATCCGATGTTAATAAACACATTCATTTCAGCCAGAGATTCTATGTCCTCTCTCGTGAGAAGGTCCGGTCTTGCCTGAATCTCAACAGATGCATGAGGCAGATGAAATTTAAGCATATCAAGTATTTTGACAAAATGCTGATGACTTAAGTTGAAGATCGGGCATCCTATCACTATCTGAGAAACATTTCTGGATACAAAATAGCGCAATTCTTTTTCAAGATAAGCAAAACTGTGATATCTCAAATTGCCTGCCTTGGAAAATTCAACACAGAAATCGCATTTAAAACTACAGCCCCTTGCGACTTCCCAGTAAACGACTGTGTGCTCATCAACTTCGATCATCTCCTTCAGATATGGGGACGGAATAAGATCAAGATCACTGATCACCTTGTTTTCACCGAAGACGAAGGTTTTCTTCACCCGGTCTTTGAATATTATACCGCTTGCAGAGCTGATATCTCTGTTTTCTTTCTTAAGTGATGCCATCTCATACAGAGCGAGTTCCGGTTCATCCTGAATTATAAAATCAAAATCTTTCTTGAGGTATTCTTCCGGATGCGAGAATGTGTCGTGTCCCCACAAACCTTTGATCGCAGGTAATGTTCTGCAGCTTTCAGCGAGTTTTAAAATGTAAGCTGAATTCCAGTAAAGAACACTGAAAAGAATAATGTCGGCATTTTTATTTTTCAAAAGGTTGGCGGTAGTTGCCATGTCGTCGGTCATATAAATGTTTATGATCTCAGTTTCAATGTCACTGACGGCTCTTTCGTCAATAAAAGCTTTTAATGTAAAAAGATGGTACTCTGTGTTTCTGCTTATTCTTGAACGGTTTACATTGACGATTGCAACTTTCATGTGAGAACCTCAAAAGGAATAAAGAAGGTGATCAAGAGCAGATCTAATTAAGTGAACTGAGATAACTTGCTATAGCTCTAAACTCTCTCATTGCAAGTGCGTATTCAACCTTGTCTCCTTCATTTTTAAGAACCTCTTCGATTATTGGCACAAAACCTTTGTCTTCAGTTTTAAGAAGAGCGATTGAAAGAGCTTCACGGACATATGGCTCAACATGTGTGAAAACAGGTTTGAGCTGGTCTTTATAATGTTTTATTTCACCCGAATACCCGATCATGTAAACCGCTTTTTCAACTACGGCAGAGTCTTTGTCCTTAAGCTTTTCCACGTAACATTTAACCTCTTTGCCGCATTCCTGTGACACTTTCGCCCTTGAGACAAACCGCTTAAACATTTCAACAGTCTTATTTGTCGAATCATAGTTAACATCAAGTCTTGCCTGGGTCTTGATCTTTTTGTCAAGGTCTTCAGCACTTAATTCCTGTCCCTTGGTTTCCTTTAAGATCTGCTCTTTTGTTTTCTTTTCTACCCCTGCGACATAGCTTTCGCCTTCACTTATAATACTTTCAGCATGTTTGATAAAGTCAGATGCCATTTCCGGTTCGTACATCATTCTGGTCAATGCATCAGCACCCCATACGATTGATTCATAGAAAAGTATCTTTTCATTCATCTCGTTATATTCAGAGATAGGTTTCTGTTTTGCAAGCTCAAGAAGATATGGAATTGATTTCGGATCACCAAGTATTGCAAGTGCTTCTGCACCTTTCATCGTGATTGATATTTCCTGTCCCCTGTCAGCAAGTTTTGCCTGAGCGATCTCTTCTTTTGAGGGTTTGTGGTCAGGTTTTTTCACAGCATTCTTTGTGAATTTCTTGCTAACCATTTTAAGAAGAGTGTCTGTTGCCTTGAAATCTCCGAATTTTGCAAGCTGAACAGCAAGATGTTCTGCAAGGAATGGCTGTTTCTTGTCGGTTGCAAGCTGTGCTTCAAGTTCTGCAATAACCATGTCAACAGCGAGTTTTGAACGGATATCTGCAAGGACAATGGATGTTTTAAGTTTTGTTGTGGTTTCTATGGAAGCTATTGTGGCAACGAATTCATCGTCTTTCGGACAATCACCCTTTTTCTTTGCTTCTTCATTGTCAATATATTCAGGGCAGAACTGTTTTGTAGCTCTGTCTTTGTTTGCATTCTGAATGTCATTAACTGTAGGGTTCTGACCGTTGTATGCCTTTATAAGTTCTTCTTCGGCAAGTTTACCGAGACGGATAAGAGATTTTCTGGCTTCAGGGAAAAGACTGAATCCCTGTTCTTCATAAAAAAGAGAAGTGACAAGAGGACGGACAGTAGACGGGTCCTGCCATTCACCCATAATTCCGGCAGTTGTGTATTTTGTTCCGAAATCTTCAATGGATGAGTTAAAAACTTTCAATATTTCCGGAACAAGGTGTTTGCTTTCGTTCGGCATCTTTGAAAGTGCTTCTATCGCCGCTCTTTTTGCGACAGATTCTGCTTTTTCACGCATACCGGCTGCAAGCACTTCAGGAGTGTTGATGGAAAAATATTTTGCAAGGATCGGAACAGCATCGGGGTTTTTGAGAAGACCCATCGCCATTGCGGCGCTTTCTAGGGTTTTAAGATTTCTTACATTTAATGAAACGAGGCAGTCATCGACAATTTCTCCAATCCTCGGAATTGACATCGTGCACCCGATCTCACCCGCTGCAAGAACTGCTACTCCGGCTTCAGGTGTTCTATCAAGTTTGAGCAGTTTTTCGCATGTTTTGTCAAGATTACCGATCTCACCCTTCATTTTTTTCAGTGACTGGATCGCATAATTTCTTGATTCCTTCGGATAAAGCTTACTGAGATACTGATCTTCAGGGTTACATGAGATCAAAATCAGAATTGCCGGAATAAGCATTAAAAATGTAAAATTCTTAAACATAACAAATACCTCATTCAATACATTGGTGAATTATTTTAAAGTAACCAAAACTTTCATCAAAATGGACTTTAGCAGAAAAACACAAAATATCAAATTTTTGTAAAAAAAATAACTTTGCGATATTTCGGGCAATTGCAGAGACTAAGCTTTTCTTGACATGAACCTATTTAGAATATAGCATACTCCGGCCAAAACAAGGAGGTAAGCATGCTTTCAATTCTGCCGCTTGGCTGTTACGGTAGCGACCTTGAAAACAAGAAATGTATCTCGATGCAGATCACCCCTTCTACAGTCATTGACACCGGCTCACTGATGTCTTCTCTTGATATACCGCAACTGCTTGAGATCAAAAACGTTATTATAACACATTCCCATTTTGACCATATAAAAAATCTTCCGATATTTGCCGATTTCATGCTTTCTCTGGGAAACCATGTTTTTACTGTTTACACAACAGAAAAAATCATGTCTGAGATTAAGACCCACATACTTAACGATCTTATCTGGCCGGATTTTACAAAACTTCCTTCTAAGAGCAAACCAACGATAAATTTTCAGCCGGTAGAGTTTGAGAAACCTTTCTCACTTGACGGAATCGAATTTCTTCCGATAGAGGTAAATCATTTAGTTGAGTCAATAGGTTTTATTATCAGAAAAAACGACTGTTCAATTGCATATTCAGGAGATACTTTTATCTGTGACAATTTTGTGAACCATGTCAACGATGAGCCCACTGTAAAAGCTATCTGCTGGGAAACATCTTTTCCAAACCGGCTTGAAAATATTGCGGTTGCATCAAAACATCTTACCCCGGCACTTTTGGAAAAGGAACTGTTGAAACTTAAAAGGAAAAATGAAGTGCATACTTTCCATCTTAAACCGAATCTTGAGAATGAGATAATTGAAGACTTGAAAAAAGTTCAGGCAGACATGCCGATAATACCGATGAAACAGAAAAGACCTCTTACTGTATCTTAGCGGAAATCCCGGTATGAAAAGACAGATAATTGTAAATGCCGTTCACGGTGAGAAAAGGGTCGCAATAATTGAGGAGAAGAAACTTGTAGAACTTCACATAATGAGGTCGGATACAGGATACTGTCTCGGAAATGTGTACTCAGGGATCGTAAAAAGGGTTCTTCCCGGGATGCAGGCCGCTTTCGTTGAATTCGGCGGCACAAGGACCGGTTTTATTTTTATCAACGATCTTAGAACGGATATTACTTATGAAGAGTTCCAGAAAACCGTTCAGGATGACGAGATCGAGGAATCACAGGAAAATCAGAGTGGTCATCCTGTAAAAAGGGACATTGCAAAATATGTAAAGGAAGGGGAGCGGGTTCTTGTGCAGGTTATTAAAGAGCCGATAGGTCAGAAAGGAGCCCGTTTGACAACACACATATCGCTGCCCGGAAGGTTTTGCGTTCTTCTGCCGACCATATCGCACATAGGGATCAGCAGAAAGATAACAGATAATATAAAAAGAAATGAATTGAAAGAGCTCGGCACAAAAGTTCAGAAAAAGGGTTACGGCATAATTTTGAGAACTCTTGCAGGCAGCAGTGATGTGAAAATAATTGAAAAAGAGGCGGTCTCTCTGATAAAAAAATGGGTTGAGATACAGAATGCATATAAAAAAGAGAAAGGTGCGGCACTTATTCATGATTCACTTGATCCTTTGACAGAAATTATACAGAACACCGGCATCGAAGATCTGAAGGAGATCGTTACAGACAGCAGACTGGATGAAAAGAATGTGAGGAGCTATCTTCAGTTCTACAACGAAAATCCTGATGAGCTGGTCAAATTCTACGATCTTCCCTATCCGATATTTGATTATTATTCGATAGAGCCGGAAATAATTTCAGTTCTGAAAAAGAAGATATGGCTCAAAAGCGGAGGGTTTCTTATAATTGAGCAGACTGAAGCGTTGACGGTCATTGATGTGAATACTGGAAAATTTGTCGGCAAGGGAAATCTCGAAAGCACTGTTCTCAAAACCAATCTTGAAGCGGTTGAGGAGATAGCATATCATCTCAGATTGAGAAATATAGCAGGTATAATCGTTGTCGACTTCATAGATATGAGAAACCAGAACAATAAAAAGAAGGTTATTTCAGAGCTTGAACGGGAACTGGAAAAAGACCCTGCAAAATGTTCGGTTTTCTATTTCACCCGTCTGGGTCTCATACAGATAACAAGAAAAAGGACAACTGAAAGTAACATCTCCTCCATGACGGAACCTTGTCCTTACTGTAACGGAAACGGTATAATAAGATCAAGAGACACAATGGTTTTTCAGATGTTCAGGGACATACAGAGAGAAGTTAAACTTTACGGAAGCCGTTTTATAAACATTAAAGCTCATCCTGATGCGGCTTTTGCTCTTGAGCACAAGCACTCTGAAGAATTCGGTGAACTTAAAAAAGAACTTAAAATACTTGTCGAAGTCCAGACAGACAACTCTTTTCACAGGGAACACTATATTGTTTCTTCAAGGGAAAAAGATTGAAACCGGAGAATAGGATCATATGATTTTTACTGGAATATTTCTAATCTCATTTGGAATAATTGCTCTTCAGATACTTCAGACAAGAATATTTTCATTCACGCTCTGGCATCATCTTGCCTACATGGTCATTACAGTTGCTCTCATGGGGATGGCAGCCGCTGGAACCTGGCTTTCGATAAGAAAGAAACAGCCCGTAAATTCGCACAGATTCCTTGCGCTCTGTTCTTCAGGTTTTTCAATTTCATCTGTAATTTCTCTTGCAGTCGCACTGAGGGTTCCGCTTGACACTTTCATGCCTGACAAAATACTTCAGCTTGCCTATATTTTCCTTTATTATCTTCTTCTTATTTTCCCGTATTTTTTTGCAGGTGTGGCAATTTCCTTCATTTTCACATTCATAAGTAAAAGGATCAATCTTTATTATATGTCGAATCTTGCAGGTAGCGCCATTGGCGGCATGGCGGTTCTTCCTGTAATGGAGAAGTTCGGGGCTGAAGGTGCTGTTTTTGCCGTTTCACTGCTGGGTATGTTGTCTGCTCTGTTTTTTGCAATATCAGGCAGGGATCGCCGTTCCTTAATTGTTTCAATATCCGGTTTTATTTTACTTGCCGCTCTTTTTCCTCTGAGAGAAGATCTGATGCCTGCGAAACCTCCCGCTTCCAAGGCGTTAGGAATCGGTTACACATACGATTCAGGTCAGAAGATAACTCACACAAAGTGGGATAGGGTTGCCAGGATTGATGTTTTTGAAAACAAACATTCACAGGGATTCTTTAATTATTTTCCAGACTTGCAAAACAAGGTGATAACAATTGACGGTGATGCCTACACACTTTTATATAACTTCCCGGGAGGGAGTGCGGACATTTCAGGATCACTTTACTCTATCGGTTACCATCTTCATGAAAAGCCGAAAGTGCTTGTCGTGGGTCTTGGCGGAGGGACTGATATTGTAACAGCTTTACATAATGGTGCATACTCAGTTACGGGTGTAGAGATAAACAAAGCAATGATAGATGTCACAAAGGATCTTTATGCCGATTTCATTGGAAAACCATATCAGGACAGTCGTGTAAATATTGTTCATAGCGAAGGAAGGAGCTTTATCCGCAGAAGTCCTGACAAATTTGACATAATCCAGATGTCGGGGGTTGATACATGGGCGGCACTTTCGACTGGTGCCTATGTAATGAGCGAAAGCTTCATATACACGACTGATGCGATGAGGGAATATCTGGAACATCTTACTGATGATGGAACTTTAAGTATAATCCGTTGGCTTTTCTGGCCTTCGAGAGAAATGCTGAAGCTCTGCACGCAGGCAGTTCAGGTGCTTCGGGAAAGAGGTGTCGAAAGTCCGGAAAACAACATTGCAGTTGTGGGTGACGGTGCTTTGGCGGCGATCCTTGTCAAAAACCGGCCTTTCACCTGGTCAGAGCTTGATCATATGAATGAAGTGGTGTCAGCAACTGAAAACATAAGAATAATATACGCCCCCGGATTTTCCGCTTCCGCTCAATATTACGATCCGGTATTTGCAAAGCACAACTTTTCAACTTCTGAAGGGATAAATTATATAAACAGCGGTTTCAATGCGTTTTTCAAGGCGGTTGAAAAAGGAGATGAAGAGAAGTTCATTTCTGAATATTATTACGATATTGAGCCGGTTTCGGATGACAGACCTTTCTTTTTTAAATATTACCGTGTCAATCATCTTTTTTCCGATGTAAACAGGACCGGCGGCTCTTTTGTTGATTCTATGCCGATAGGTCTGCTGATACTCGGACTCAGTCTTTTTCAGGCACTTTTCTTTTCGTTCATGTTCATTGTAATGCCGCTTTTTTTCATGGGTAAAAAGGAACGGTCGTTCAGCCCTGTAAACCAGATCATCTATTTTTTCATGATAGGGACGGGTTTTATGTTCATCGAAATGTCGGTTATACAGCAGTTCGTTCTGTTTCTTGGAAATCCGGCTGATGCAATATCGGTGACAATAATGATACTTCTTCTTTCGGCAGGTATCGGTTCTCTTTTAAGCAGGAAAATCCTTATTGCTGTAGGCGAAAAGGGGATATTCGGCGCAATGCTTCTGATCTTCCCGCTTATCATAATGGGTTATGCGGTACTGCTTCCGAACTTTACACACAAGTTCATTCACTATTCATTTTCAGCGAGGATAGTGTTGTCGCTTGTTGTCCTTTTTCCGCTTGGATTTCTGCTTGGACAGTTTTTCCCGACGGCTCTGACCATTGTTGGTGAAAAGAACAGCAGTTTTATTCCGTGGGCGTATGCTGTGAACGGTGTGGCTTCGGTTGTCGCTTCGATATTTTCGATAATACTTGCAATGGCTTACGGGTTCACATTCGTTTTCACGATGGCGGCATTCTGTTATTTTGCGGCAATAGTCGCTTTCTTAAGATTTGTACAGAAACATGCTTAAGCCACCTGCAATACTTATCATTTCGGGCGTTGACCCAACAAACGGTGCTGGAATGGGGCGTGACATTTCAACAGTAAGGGAAAATGACGGATTTCCGATATCGGTCCCTTCAGTTCTCACGATCCAGAATTCAATGGATTTTTCGGGTGTCATTCCTGTTTCATTTGATTATGTGTCTGATTCCATTGATGTTCTTCAAGATGAATTTCAGATATATTCGATCAAGACCGGATTGCTGCCGCTTGAAAATGAGTGGATATTAAAATTAACTGAAAAGATTCAGAATTTTAAAGTCCCCATAGTTATAGACCCGGTTTTCAAAGCTACATCAAGTAAAGTTGAAAACTTAATTGTTCCAGATAGTTACATCTCATTTATGGCAGGAGACAACAAAGTAATAACTCCAAACTTAAAGGAATTGAAAATTATTCACAGACTGCTTAAAAACTCTGAAGAAACAGTGGAAATAATGTCTGAAAACATCTCAAAAGAGCTTGGATGCTGCGTAGTTACAACATTTGAAGCAGGGGAGTCATTCATTTTTGTCACCGGCAAAGGTGTAACAACAAAAATTCCTATCGAGCTGTTTGAACCGCAAAGAAATATTCATGGCACCGGCTGTACATTCTCTTCATCTCTGGCAGTCAATCTTGCAAAAGGGATCCCGTTAAACGAATCAGTCGGGCTTTCTGCACAATATACACTTGAAAAAGTAAAAAAATCAGTTAGATACAACAAATCCGGCCAGTATTTTCTACAGTAGGTTGTATTTTTTTTTTTTGATAAAATTGAGAATGTTTTGTAACTAAAGACTTGTTTTTTACAGTTATTTAAGGGGGTGTTGCTGTGAAAGTTGTAATTTTTACGGTCCTTGGTTTTTTTCTTGTTTCATGCGGGGAAGATTCATTTAAAAAAGCAGAGATTAGTGAATGTTTGAGGGATACGGCAGCAAACGGTATAATGCAGTTGAAAGTTGAGATTACTGAAGAGTCGGATGAAATGGTTATGCCTGATGATGAAACAGATGACTCAGATGTGATTCAGGAAGAACTTGAAAAAGCTGTTATTCTGATTGAAAAAACCGCAGACAGAATAAGCTTCTATTATCAGGCATTGTTTGCCTGTGAAGGATTTGAAGAAGGATATGAAATTGAACCTGATGCGTCTGACTCGACACAACTGATTCTTTATCCAAAGTCAAAAGACATCTGGCCTAATAAAAATGTCAAGTGTTTGTGTCCTAAAAAAATGACGGTTGAATATTCAAGCGAATCGCAGGATCTCACAAAAATTACAAAGATCAATGTGATATATGAAAGCGGGTATGACAATTTACTCGAATTTTAGCCATATTATTTATGCAATAACTTTCAAAACATCTTTCTCACACAACGCTAACACTGTTTTAACAAATTTAATTTAAATAGTATCCGGTTATAGTTGTTTAAAAACTGGTTTCCGGAGTTAAGTTTGAGAAATATCTTCATAATTTCTATCGTTCTTCTGTCATTTTTCCAGTTTATGCACTCTGAGGAAAGTACAGGTGAAGTTGTTCTTTATGTTTTTTCTCTTGGGAAGCCCGCAAAGGATCTGAGAGCGATCTTTGATGAGAAAACAGTTGAATTTACAGATGAATCGGGTGCGGCAAGAGCGGTTTTAAATGCAGGATCACACAAGGTTAAAGTTACAGGAGACAAAAAAGTTGTTGCAGTTGCGGAGTTTCTTGTTGTTTCCGGTGAATCCACAAGGATAATAATCTCAGCAAAAAATGACGGAACAAATTCTGAAATTGAAATAGAGCATCCTGAAGGAAGTATAGAAAAAGTTGATGAAAATATTAACAAAAACCTTGCACCTGGAGTTTTTTCAGGGGTTGTCACTTCACTTGTTGACAAAAGTGTCGTGCCGCAAGCATCTATATTTATTAAAGGAATAAGGTCGCGTATTGTAACTGATGAATCGGGTTCCTTCAAAACTGAACTTCCACCCGGCAGTTATGCTGTTTCATTCATTCATGCACAGTTCTCCACTCAGACAGTTGAAGGGGTTGAAATACGCGAAGGGATTGAAACTGTTAAGAATATTGAACTTACGCCTGCATCAATTGAACTTGACGAATATGTAGTTCTTGTGCCTCATATCCAGGGTGGAATTGCCTCATTAATGGAGGAAAGACGAGAATCAAGTGCCGTGAGCGATGTGATCGGGGCTGAACAGATGTCAAAATCGGGTGATTCAAATGCGGCATCTGCTTTAAAAAGAGTCACGGGTCTCACAGTTGTAGGCGGAAAATATGTCTATGTCAGAGGTATGGGCGAAAGATATTCAAGCACACTCCTGAACGGTTCAACCCTGCCGAGTCCCGAGCCGGAAAAGAGGGTTGTTCCGCTTGACATTTTTCCAACCGGAATGCTTCAGAGCGTTGAAGTTCAGAAAACATTTACCCCCGATATGCCCGGAGAGTTCGGAGGCGGAGTGATCAAGATAAAAACAAAGGGAATTCCTGAAAAATTCACTGCTTCTTTATCGTTAAGTGCCGGTTTTGCTGACGATTCTTTTTCAACCGGAATGAGTTACAAAGGTGGAAAATATGACTGGTTGGGCATTGATGACGGAAGTCGTGATATTCCAAAAGAAGTCCTTGATGCAACAAAAGGGGATGTTGCATTAAAGGAAAAGGATAAATACAGTAAAGACGGTTTTACAAAAGAGGAAATGGAGTCACTTGGCGAATCTTTTCCGAACAGATGGAACACTCACAAAACGATGATCCTGCCCGATCTGGGGTTTTCTATTACTCTTGGTGACAGGTGGAAGTTAAGAGATGTAAGTTTCGGACTTTTGGGCTCTTTTTCATACAGCAACGGAATGGAGACAAAGCAGACAACAACCAATAGTTACGGTTTTACAGGGAACGACCTGACTGCTAAATCAAGATATCAGTATGACATAACCACCAACGATGTTAAAATGGGCTCAATTCTTGAGTCAGGGCTTGATATCGGCAAACACACAAAAATAGGGAACACTTTTATTATTCTGCGCACAACAGAAGATGCGGTGAGCGTTGCCGAAGGATATAATTTTGAAATAGGTGACAATACAAAAACAACCAAACTCCGCTGGACTGAACAGATGCTGATCTCTGAACAGATTAGAGGAAATCATAAAATTGCCGCTGCCGGAGATCTTGGTTTTGACTGGAGATATACTTTCAGTCGTGCTGAAATGAAAATGCCTGATTCAAGACACTACAGATACGATTTTTATCCTGAGAATGATTCATATCTGCTGACAAAAACCACAAAATCAAATGAAAGGGCTTATACATATCTTGCTGATAATAATCACGATTTTGGTTTTGATATAAATAAGCCGTTTAAAATATATAAGGATCTTGATCTCAAACTTAAAACCGGCTTCAATCTTGTTGCAAAAGACAGGGCTGTTGACACAAGAAGGTTTGGATACAAGATAAAAAACAGAGATCCGGAATATACATCCGGTGACATGGAGTCGATTCTCAGTCCTGAAAACATTAATCCTGACAGTGCAGTAATAACTGAAATTACAAGAAATACAGATAATTATCTTGCTGATCAGATGCTCCTTGCCGGGTTTTTCATGTTTGACTGGGAAATCTGGAAAGGGCTTGTTCTTACGGCCGGAATGAGATATGAAAACAGCAAATATGCAGTTAAGACCTATGAACTTTATGCAGCTAACCCCGAAATAATTGAAAGTCCGTTGCAGTCTGAA
>JAGOEX010000112.1 GCA_017997475.1 bacterium | reverse complement strand
TCCGACGAAGCCTTGGCGGAGTCGGATGAAACGGCTGATGATTTTGAGCCGTATACCGACTATGTTTTTGATGAAACTTATTATGTGAATGAAATGGGCTCTGACAAGGAATGCTGTTTTGATCTCAATGGTGATTCAGTTATAGATAACAAGATCAGTTCTATTTTTACCACGATGGAATCATTCACGGGATTCACCTATTCATCGATGTATCAGAATAAAGTTGAGAGTGGAGACATCTGTTCAATTTACGAGGAAAGGGCTGGATCAATGCCGTTCTTTGACTGTTTTGACACAGATATTGATTATTCTGACAACAGTTCAGGAGAAGAGCCGTTTATCGTCTGGGTGGAAAATTTCATTAAATACGGAACCTCATACTCAGATAACCCTGTCAGCTTTTATGAAATAGAAAAAACTGACAAAATAAGAGGCACATCTGCGAAAATAAAGGGTTTTCCTGTTATCCTTATCCTTATTAGTGAAGAACCGTTAAAAATTGATATAACTGATGCTGTAATTGAGTTGACACTTGATGTTTCTTCAAATCCGGTAAGCGGTATCATGGGCGGATCTATTTTAATGGAAGATCTGGCAGCAGGATTGAATGAATCCTTATCTCACTGCACCTGTCTCAATGCTCCTTCCGGGCTTTTCACGGTTGATTCAGAAAAAAAACTGGAGTGCGGTCTGGAGACAAACAGTTGTGACAGCGAAACAGAGCCAGATTGTTATAATACCGGTCAATACTGTTCAGCGTATGAAGCCCTGTTCACTCCGGATATTGATAATGATGGTGATTCTGTAAAAGATTCCATTTCCGTCGGTTTTGATTTTTCGCTTGTTTCAGCAGAAATTGAAGAAATACACACTTTCGTTGATATTGACAATGACGGTATTGACGATCTGAAGGATAATTGTCCGATGGTGGCAAACGCCAATCAACTTGATTCAGACAAAGACGGACTGGGTGATGTTTGTGACTGCAGTCCTTCACACTCAAGATATGATGGTGAACTCTGCAATGGACTTGATGACACTTGCGAAGGACTGACAGATGAAGATTTTCCGATGCTTGGAAGTGCTTGCGGAACAGGTGCGTGTCTTGGGGGAATAATACATTGTTCATTAGATATGCTCTCAACAATATGTTCAACGGAAGAAGGCGGTTCAAACGATATGAGCGGTCCTGAAGTTTGTGACGGAAAAGACAATGATTGTGACGGCTTTACTGATGAAGAGGAAGAAGCTCCTCTGTGTGAAGAAGGTCTTACATGTCACGGAAATCTTGGTTGTCAGGAATAAAGAAATTCTTTAGACATTAAACCTGAAATTTATGATATCGCCGTCTTTGACGACATATTCCTTTCCTTCAAGTTTATATGCACCGGCTTTTTTGCACTCTGCTTCAGAGCCGTATTTTATGAAATCATCATAGAAAATGGTCTCGGCACGGATGAATCCTCTTTGAATATCGCTGTGTATTTTTCCGGCGGCATAAACAGCAGTTGTTCCATGTTTAATGGGCCATGCCCGCACTTCATCTTCTCCTGCTGTGAGGAACGAGATAAGTCCCAGAGAATGATAAGCACTTTTTATAAATCTTATTTTAGCACTTTCAGTCAGTCCGTAATCCTTAAGAAATTCAATCTGTTCCTGCGTGTCAAGTTCCGCAAGTTCAATTTCTATCGGAGCGCTGACGCAGAAATGTTCAACACCGTCATTTTTGAGTGCTTCCGCAAGTTTTTCAGGAATTTCCATCACTCCTTCCGGCTGATTTACAAGGACAATGATCTTTTTCATTGAAAGAAAATTATAATTTGAAACCAGTTCCGCTTCATCCTCAGTTATTTTCTCAGCTGGAAGCTCACCGTTTTCAAGGATGGTCTGAAGTTTTTTTAACACATTGATCTCAGGAGGATTTTTCTTTTCCTTCATTTCCCGCTCAAGCCGTCTTTCGACAACGACAAAATCAGTAATTATCAGGTCATCTTTGAGTTTTTTGTACTCTGTGAGCGGATCAACTCCGTCTGAAGTCATCAGCGAATCGAAATTCCTCAGAACAAGAATAAGAAGATCTGTTTTCTGAACCATATTCTTTATTTTCGGACTTACCACAGTTTCCTTCGCATGGGGAACAGAATAGTCACTGAGTACAAATTCCCCGTAAGTCTTTTTTTTAGGATTGTAGATGTCAGATAACTTGTCAATTCTTTCATCGGGAACCTTGATCGTTCCCACAGTTTCTTCTTTCTTTCCGCTTTCAATTCCTGTAAGTGCCTGAAAAACCGAGCTTTTGCCCGAAAATGGAAGGCCGATAAGCGCTGCTCTCATTTATTTCTCCTGATATATCTTAAATTGTTTAAAAATCTCATCTGCTTTTTTTTCACATTTTTTTAAATGTTCATCTATCTCTTTTTCTGTTGCGGAATTATAGAACATGTCAATAAGCGTTTTCTCTCCGAGGAGAAGATCAATGGCCGGAATATCTTCAATGAATTCATAAGGTTTTGTCCTGAAAAAACCAGATTCACCGATCATTTTTCTGAATGTCTGAATGATTGAAATATAAGCTCTCAGAGGTTTAACTTCATTTCTGCCTGTTAGCGAAATATAAACTCCGCCGCATCTATTCATTGCTTTTTTCTGGAACATCGGTCTGAATTCAAGAGGAATGAAAGTTAAACCCTCAATTTTCAAGTTATCCAGCTCTTTTTTAAGTATGAAAGGATCAATTCCGGGGAATCCTGCAACTTGAAAAGGAAAAGTCGTTCCGCGACCTTCAGAAAGTTCAGTTCCTTCAAGAAGACATCCGCCCGGATAAAGAACTGCGGCATCAACTGTCGGCATATTTGGAGATGTCGGCATCCACGGATAGTCATATTCATCCATGAACGAATCTCTTGCCCAGCCGGTAACCACTTCAATTTTCAAGGGAAAATCGTATTTTCTCAAACTGTGGTAATATTTAGCAACTTCAGCTGAAGTGAGTCCGTGACGGTGAAAAAGGGGAAAATACCCGACAAAACTTTTATATATGCTGTCATCAAGCAGAGATCCTTCAACGGCTCCCCCGATAGGGTTTATTCTATCAAGAATTATCAGTTCTTTTAGATGGTTATTGAGTTCATCCATGAACATGGCCAGGGATGCAAGATAGGTATAGTATCTGCTTCCGATATCCTGAATGTCATATACAGCAACATCAAACATGTCAAAAAGAGACGGGTCTGGTTTAAGAGAATGGACTGAATCCCCGTAAAGTGAAAAAACCGGTATATTGCTGATCTTATTCTCTTTTCCTACATTTTCCATGTCCTGTGCAACTGGAAAATAACCGTGTTCAAGTGAAAAGATCGCAGTGACATTCACCCCTGAAGCGACCATTTTCTCAACAGTTGAAACACCGTTCCTGTCAACGGAAGTATGATTAACGATCAGAGCCGTCTTTCTGCTTTTAAGCAAACTGAAGTTGAAATTGTCGGCACCCTGAAACAGTTTCTTTTTCATGGTGTCATTCGGAGGGTTCATTTTCGCTATCTTCAGGAACAACATGAACAAAGGCTTTCTTTGTTTTCAATGTTCCGATAACAAGATAGCCTACACCTGTTATATAAATAAGCCATGGGAGTATTCTGACAAGTATAAGCCCGAGAAAAAGGGCAAAAGAAAAAAGCATAATAATTTGGGCAGATCTGGAAGAGGGTTTTTTTAACTTCGGATATTTGAACGGGATCAGAAGCATTATTGAATGAGCCATCATCATTCCGGCAACCAGATTGACAGTCAAAAGCCATTCAAATCCGTTTTCAATGGCAAAGATCATGTAAAGGGCAATAAACCCGCCTGACATGGTAGTTGTAAGTCCATAAAAATATTCCTTATCATCTGACTGGCTTACATTATATTTTGCAAGCCGCACAGCACAGAAAACTACATAAAAAGCACTTGCCGCAACTGCATAGAAGCTGGCATCAGAAAATCCGCCGGTACCTTGTGCGTTGAAATATGAAAAAACAAGGATCGCCGGAGCAAAACCGAAAGAAATGAAGTCGGAATAGGAATCAAATTCCACACCGAACATGCTTGATACTTTGAAAAATCTGGCGGCAGTTCCGTCAAGTTTGTCCATAACGCCGGACAGAAGAATAAGCCATCCTGCATTAATATACTGACCTTTTATCGCATAGAAGATGGAAGTGAGTCCGATAAGCATGTTTAAGACCGTGAAAAAATTGGGAATCAGAACTTTCGGGTTATTTTTGATCATTTCGGCCCCGGAATTTAAAAAGATTAAAATAAAGGTCTATTCATTCTCAAGTTCATTAAAGCTTTCGTTGGCGTTCCGTTTGGTTTTTGAGTCTTTGTCTTCCTTTTTGTTTTCCTGGGCTGACCCTTTCTGACTGCCACTCTGTGTTGTTCCCTGATTGTTTCCCTGTGCCGGTTTAGCATAGAAAACTCTGACGGGAAGCTGATCGGGAGAAGTATTCTGGCTCTGCTGCTGCTGCTGCTGCTGCTGTGGCTGTACCTGTTTTTTTGCAGGGGCTGAACCGGTCATTCTGCTGACAAGAGAAGTTACAAGATTGGATGATGCATCAATAAGTTTGTCGTTATTGTCTGCCACAGCTTTGTCTGCAAAAAGGATCTTGCCTGTGCTTACTTCAACGATCTTTACATTTATTACAAGACTGGAGTTAAACTGTTGTAAAGTTCCTATCATTACCGACTCTGTATTAAGAAGTTTACCTGCTTCTATTGCTTTTGAAGTGTCAGTCACGCCAGTCTGCTGAAATCCGAGTTCGTTAAGGATCTTGGCGACCTGCATTCTTTCAAGAACTTCAAATTCTCCGCAGTTCACAAGTTCGGTGACAACAAGATCGGTAACTCCTCCGGCAACATCTGCACCAACTTTGACCGGTGAAAGCTCAAGCACTGCGATTCTCATTTTTTTCTTTGCCAGAAGCGGCTCAAAACCTGTTGACACCAGAAGAAGGATCAGTACCGCAAAAAGCGAAAAAACTTTTTTATTCATCTTCATCCTCCAAAGATTCAAAAACGATCTTCGTAAATAATCATCAAATATTGAAAAAAGTCAATTTAGTTAACTGAAAGCACGGGCTGAAAGCTGAAAATCTGGCAAATTAATTGCTTTTATGTAAATTGTCATAAGTTTATTGAATTCATTCTTGAACTTGGAGATTATGATGATTAAAAAGATCGTTTCGGTTTTAATGCTCATTCTGCCGCTCACGATAACGGCAGGCGAAGTTTATTTCTATTCAGCCGGGAAAAAGATCGTGCTTGAAGAGAATTTTTCAAATTCTTTCCATTCGGATGAAACCCCCGCATACAGATTTCAAAAAGGTCACGCGATCAGGGCAAACAGAAATCTTTTTGTAAAAATACCTGGGGCTCCTTCTGAAAAAGAAGCTCGAAAATGGTGTGAATCCAACGGGTTGAAGTTTATAAAGCAGTACAAGTACATTCCTTCGTGGTATCTTGTTTCATATTCAGGGAACACAATAAAAAAATCAGCCGAACTTGTGGAAGGAAGGATCGTTGAGCAGGCGGAACCGAGTTTTTACATTCCGCTTGAACTTAAAACTTATGTTCCCGCTGACGAACATTTTTTCAAACAGTGGCACCTTCACAACTGGGGCGGAACTGCTGAAGGACTTACGGGTGATGACCATGCCCATGTTGCAAATGCATGGACCGTGATGAGACATTTCACCGGAAAAATGGGCGAAGGGGTCAAACTTGCGATAATTGATGACGGATTCGACCTTGATCACGAAGATCTTGCGGGAAGATTTCTCCCCGGACATGATTTCGGAGACAATGATGATCTTCCTTATCCCGGCCCTCAGGATGCTCACGGTACATGCTGTGCCGGAGTTGCAGGTGCGAAAACGAACAACGAAGTCGGTGTTTCGGGTGCATGTCCTGACTGCATGATAATTCCGATAAGGATGAATATGAACAGCACGGCAGGAACACTTGATTCAATAGCAATAGAATCTTTCACATGGGCGGCAGATAACGGTGCAGACATAATTTCAAACAGTTGGGGTCCGCCGGACGGAGGAGGAGCAGTCGCCATGGGCCAGACGCTCAAAGATCTTGTAACAAACCTGACAACTTCAGGGAGAAACGGAAAAGGGATAATCATCCTTTTTGCGGCAGGTAACGGCGGCGAAAGCATCGAAGGTGACGGCTTTGCAAGCAACCCGGATGTTTTTGCGATCGGCGCTTCAACTGCATCAGGCAAAAGATCAAGCTATTCAGATTTCGGCAGTTCACTTGATTTCCTTGCTCCGAGCAACGATGTTGATAACAGCGGAGGTGACGGCTGGAGTGGTAGTTATATTGACGGGATCTGGACAACGGACAACACTAACGGCGGATACAATCCGGGACAGCTTGCCGGTGATACAACAGGAAAATATGTGAGCGAATTCGGCGGAACATCTTCGGCGTGTCCGCTCGGAGCAGGGATAACAGGGCTTGTTCTTGCCGCAAATCCCGATCTTACAAAGGATCAGGTCTATGATATTTTCAAAACGACTTCCGATAAAGTTAGCAAGGGTGAAATGAATCCCATGGAGAACGACTACGATGCGAACGGTTTCAGCACCCATTACGGCTGGGGACGGTTAAATGCCTGTGAAGCGGTGAAAATGGCTTTCGACATGGCAGGAAAAAATGTTGAGAACATAGTTTGCGGAGAAGACCTTGAAACATCTGACAATGATCCGGTAAATCCCGACAAAGATAATCCGGCAAATGACAATGAAACCTTAAACGACAATGAAACAACCGATGATCCGAATCTTGAAAATGATGATGTCGAGCCGGTAGGAAAAAGAGCAGATGACGGATGTTCGTGCAGTTTTGTAAATATTTGATAATAAAGGAGAATTATGAAACATTCAGTAGTTTTTTTCTTGGCAGTTTCCATTGTTATTGCGGGCTGTGCGGCAAGTGCGGCAAGTGACGGAAAAAAAGAATCCGCCCCGGTTGCAAAGTGGAATTATCCTGAAACAGAAAGAGATGTCGTTACCGATGAGTATTTCGGAACGAAAGTGGAAGATCCTTACCGCTGGCTTGAGGAAAATGAAAATTCTGAAGTTCAGAAATGGACAGAGGCACAGAACAATTTCACCGAAAAAACAATTTTTGGCTGGGATCAGACGGTAAAAATGGAAAAACGGCTCTCTCAGATCTGGAATTTTGACAAAATGCAGACTCCGGTAAGAAAAGGAGATAAGCTTTTTTACAGATTTCAGCAGGGTTTGCAGAATCAGCCGGCTCTTTTTGTGCAAATGGCTGACGGCACAAAAAAAGAACTTATAGATCCAAACACCATAAATGCTGAAGGGACGACTGCAATGGACTGGTGGTATGCTTCACCCAAAGGGAAGTTCATCGCATACGGACTGAGCGAGCAGGGCTCGGAGCAGTCAGTTCTCCATGTTTTGAATGTCGAAACCGGTGAAAAAGCTGATGAACCCATTGACGGCTGCAGATATGCCTCTGTCGGCTGGCTTGCTGATGAAAGCGGGTTTTTCTATTCAAGGAAACTTGACGGAGACAAGCCAGGAGAGATCGACACAGAGCAGAGCATAAGATTCCACAAGCTTGGAACACCATCTGAAAATGATGAGATAATCGCAAAAGCCACATTGAAGGAAGGGATAATCGTAAGCACTGTAGACAACGAAGGAAAATGGCTCCTTATCTCTGAATATATGGGTTCAAGCGGAAAAGCGCGGCTTGAAATATATAACATTGAGAAAAAAGAGAAAAAGCCGGTTGTGGATAATTTTGATGACATTTATGAAGGAGAGGTCTATGCCGGACATCTTTATCTCAAAACATCAAAGGACAATGCACTGAACTGGAAAATAGAGAAAGTGAACTGCGAAACGCTTGCCTGGACAACAGTGATTCCTGAAAATGAGAAAGATGTAATAGAATTCTTTACTATTTCTGACGGTTCGCTGCTGATTGGAAAAATGCATGATGTCGCCAGCAGGATTTCACTTGTAGATATTAACGGCCAAAACGAAAAGGAGATACAGCTTCCTGTTCTGGGCAATGTTTACGGTTTGTCGGCAAATACTGAAAACTCTGAAATTTTTATAAGTTTTTCAAGTTTTGCGTATCCTCCGGTGATATTTGAATATACAAAAGAAAAAGGATTGCAGACTTTCTGGAAAGCCGATGTTCCAGTCGATGTAACAGGAATTGTGACAGAGCAGATCTTCTATGAATCAAAGGACGGAACCAAGATCCCGATGTTCATAATTTATAAGAAAGGTCTTGAGAAAAACGGGTCAAATCATACTTTTTTAAGGGGATACGGCGGGTTTAATGTCAGTTATCCAATGTATTTTTCGGCAACCAATGCCGCATGGATCGAAACAGGCGGAATAATGGCGATAGCGAATATCAGAGGCGGTGGAGAATATGGTGAAAAGTGGCACCAGTCAGGAATGCTCGACAAAAAACAGAACACCTTTGATGATTTCGGCTGGGCGATGAAATATTTGACCGACAATAAATATACAAGCCCTGAAAAACTTGCGATCTGGGGCGGAAGCAACGGCGGACTGCTGACAGGTGCAATGGTGACTCAGTATCCTGAACTTTTCAAGGCGGCAGTTGTCGCAGTTCCCCTTCTTGACATGCTGAGATTCCACAAGTTCCTCATCGGAAGATACTGGGTAAGCGAATACGGTTCAAGTGACAACGAAGAACAGTTCAAATATATCTTCAAATATTCCCCTTATCACAACATAAAAAAAGAAGGTAAATTTCCTGCCGCCCTCATCACAGCAGGGGAACACGATTCAAGAGTTCACCCCATGCACGCAAAGAAAATGGTCGCCGCTTTACAATTTGAGAACAGATC
>JAGOEX010000002.1 GCA_017997475.1 bacterium | reverse complement strand
TTCAACCAGTTGTCTTTTTTAAAAAGTATCATGAATATAAAGCTGTTAAGTGCCATCGTTGTCGCGATCGTAAGCCATATTCCGTTAGCATTGAGGCCGAAATGCACAGCCAGAATCCATGCGAGAGGAATACGGAGGAAAACGATAGGCAGGGAAACAAAAAATGAAGGTTTGGTATAGCCGGAACCGGAAAATGCACCGAATTCAATTGTCATCAGAATGCTTTGAAGAAGTTCCACAGGCATTACTATCCGCACATAGTTCGTCCCCTGAACCACAAGTCCGGGATCACTGTTAAAAAGTGCAACTATCTGAGGAGCGAAAATGAAAGTGAATATCGAATAAATTCCGGTAACTATGGAGACGAATCTCATTCCTGCCCCGGCAGCGTCACGAGCTCTCTGTTCCATTCCGGCGCCGAGATTTCTTCCGGTAAATGTTGAAAGCCCTGCGGCAATACCGTGAGAAAAAAAGTATGCCAGAGATTCGATCTTGTGCCCGATCCCCATTGCGCCTACAGCGTCAGAGCCGAACATGGCGGTAATTTTTGCAATGAAGAAATATATGAACGAAAAGAACATTCCGGAAAGAGCGACAGGATAACCGACAGAGATATATCTTTTAAACGGGATCTCATGACCTGCTTTTTGAAAAAGGATCCATCTGTTTTTTAATATAACGCCGAAAAATATAATAGATCCGAGAAGATAGCTTGCAACAGTGGCAATTGCCGCACCCCTTGTTTCAAGCCGGGGAAAAGGTCCGAGTCCGAGCATGAGGACCGGACTGAAAAATATGTTGAAAATGAATGTGGCGGCATAAACTTTAACAGGTGTTCTCGTATCTCCCCATGCTATCATAACAGAATGAAGCGCGAACATCAGGAATCCTGCAACAGTGGATGAGATCATTATCTGAAGGTATTCCGTTCCGGCTTTATGTGCGACCGGCTCAAGCTTTATCATGCCGACAAGCGGATCAATAAGGGGAAACAAAAAAGCAGTCAGCAAAAGGCCGAGAGCAAACGCGAGTTTCAATGATCTCCATGTGTTGCTTCTTGCAGTTTCGAGCTTCCCTTCACCGATGTTCCTTGAAATTCCTGCAACTATTCCGACTGTGACAAGTGCCGAAAGCCCGTGCATCGCCCAGACAAGAAAGACCGAAGCACTGACACCGGCAAGATATTCCTTTCCGAGCTGTCCAAGCCAGAACATATCCACAATGTTGTAACCCGCTTTTAAAATATTAAGTATTATCGCAGGGATGGAAATTGCAAGAAGGGTTTTTGACGGTTCACCTTTCAACAGGTCGACAGGTGTGTTCACTGACATTCAGAAAGCTCTATATATTCATTCATCAGATTATCCCCCTTTTTCTTCAGCGTTTCATACTGAAGGAAAAGATCGCCGCTTGATATACCGGTGTTTGAATAATTTGCCAGTTTTAATTCCACTTCAGCTATTTCCCGTTCAATATCAGGTATCAGTTTTTCAAGCTCGGCGAACCTGATGCGCTGTGCATAAGTCATTTTCGGCTTTGTATCGCTGATATGTCTGGGCTTGGCAGTTTCCTCTTTTTGAGCCATGTTTCCTGAATCTGTTTTAAGAGGCGCTTTCTTTTTCTGTTCAAGCCAGTCGGAAGTTCTCCCGGTAAATCCCTCAAAAGTGCCGTCACCTTTAAGAATGATGAGCGAATCAACAGTTCTATCAAGAAAATATCTATCGTGACTTACAACTACAACGGGACCCGGAAAAGAGTTCAGAAAATCTTCAAGAACTGAAAGCGTTTTTATATCGAGATCGTTAGTCGGCTCGTCAAGAATTATGAAATTGGGGTTTTCCATCAGAACAGAGACCAGATAAAGCCGCCTTCTCTCTCCTCCTGAAAGTTTCCCGATATCAAGATAATGCAGTGCAGGATCGAACAGAAATCTTTCAAGCATCTGGGAAGCTGTTATAGATGAACCGTCAGGCAGGTTTATCCGTTCCCCCTTCCCTTTGACATAATCTATAACTCTCATTGTAAGAGGCAGTTCCCTCGCCTGTTGATCAAAATAGCCGATCTTCGTGTTGACACCTATATCGTAAATCCCTTTCTGCGGTGCCATCCTGCCTGAAATAATATCAATAAGCGTGGTTTTCCCGGAACCGTTATCACCGATCAATCCAAGCCGTGTATCTTTTTTGAAAACCATCGAGAAACCTTCAATGAGCGGTGCATCTCCCCATTTGTAACATATATCGCCCATTTCAAGGATTTTCTTACCCATCCTTCTGCCCGAAACGGAAAACTCAATGCTCTTTTCCTCTTCCGGTCTATCTCTGTCAACCATCTTTCTTATTGATTCGATCCGTTCCTTTGATTTCGTCCCTCTTGCTCTCGGTCCCCGCGCAAGCCACTCCAGCTCCCTTCTCAGAATTGACTTTATCCTCTCCTCATTTGATATCATCGAGTTCAGATGCTCCTCTTTCTTTTTGAGATAGAAATCATAAGATCCCTTGTAATGATAAATAGTTGAACGCTCTATCTCATATATTGAAGAACATACCGAATCAAGGAAATATCTGTCGTGTGTCACCATTACGATGCTTTTCTTAGATTTTTTGAGGTATTCCTCCAGCCAGACGATTGAGTCAATGTCAAGATGATTTGTCGGCTCATCAAGAAAAAGAATGTCTGAATCTTCAACAAGTACCTGAGCAATCGCGATCTTTTTGATCATTCCCCCGGATAATGCCCCCATTTTTAAAGAAAGATCTGAAATGCCGAGCTTCCCGAGGATCTCCTCTATTCTTTTATCTGATTCTGAGGGAACATCCTTTTTCCTGTTGAAAATGTGCTCTCTGACTGTTTCAGCAGGATCGAACACCGGCATCTGTTCAAGAAAAGAGATCTTAATATTTCTGTTCACAGAAACATTGCCTGATTCGGGCTCCTCTTTTTTCGCCATGATCTTCAGAAGCGTCGATTTGCCGCAACCGTTGACCCCGACAAGGGCTGTCTTTTCATTTTCAGAAATGCCCAGAGATATTCTTTCAAAGAGCACATTATCCCCTTTAATTGAAGTAATGTCGTTAATTGAAATAAGATTCATTTGTGATTTACTGTGCTTTTACTGATTTTACTTCTTCAAAGACCTTACAATCAGCTTCCTTTGACTCATATATTCTGTCGATCTCTTCGATCATTTTAAAGCTCATCTGAGTGTATTCATTCTCCTCATTTATCTTTTTTGCCGCATCAATGCTCGCCACAAGGGTCTTTCTCGATTTTTTTAACAAATTCGATATCTTCTTCCACAGTTCACATTTATAACATTTTTTCTCTTCGTCGTTCAATTCCTGTGGAACCGGATGTCCTTCCATTTCAGCATAAAGGTCCATATAAAGTTTGGCAACTTCATAGGCACTTGCATTTGTCCAGAAAATCACGCCGACATTTATCGACTTTATGAACTGAGTCTGTGCCTCAATGATCTTTTTACATTTCTCTTCAAGTTTGTCCGTTGTCGTATCAAGTTTCAACATATTGAATTCATAAACAAAACTCCTTCCAAAAACATAATATGCCAGAGAAAGTTCCGGAATATATATAGCTTCGTATCTGGGAAGTTTCTTAGTTATCTCGAATATCCAGTATTCAGCAAGTTTGCGACCTTCTTCAACCTTGCCTGTCATGATCAGCGATTCAGCATATCTGAGCGAGATCTCCTGTTTCGCCTCTTCGTGGAAATTGAGCTTGAACGGATTGTTGTTTATGAATTTTTCACTTTCATAAAGAAGTGATGCCCATTTTTCAGCTTTTTTAAGTGATTCAAAATAGTTGAGCAGTGCATCTTTTTTATCCTGCTCCCGCTCGAATGCGTTGTATGCCTGGAGAAAACTGGTCTCAGCATCATCCCAGCGGGTCACTCTCATATAAATAAGACCGAGATTGTAGTAACAGTAAGCCGATGAAGGGTGATCCGGGTTTTTCTCAAGAAGGTTTCTATAGTGTTTTTCCGCTTCTTCGTATCTTCTCAAGTCAAAGAATTTATTAGCCATTTCAAAGATATTATTCAGATCTTCTTCAAAGACGCGCTCCTTTTTATCGACATCTTCAAGTTTCATAAGCTCGACACTTTTGGGAGTCACATAGAGTGCATGGGTCGACTCAACAACCCTCAACTGTTCCTCTTTTGTATCTTTTGGCTCGTCTTTAACCGGTGTTGAAGCACACCCTGCAAAAAAGATAAAAAGAAAGACAATAAAGATCTTTTTCATGGTTTCCCTCCGGGTATCTAATAAATTTTAGTAACTTCAGTTCCAGGGTAGTATCTTTTCATTATGTATTTGAAATCCTTATTCTTTCTGCCAAGAGAAATTGCCCCCATCTGGCTCATTCCCACTCCATGTCCCCATCCTGCACCGGAAAATGTCCATATGCCTTCCCCCTTTGAAACGATGAAAGCGGAACTGTTCATATTGTTCAGGATCTTTCTTATGTTGAGTTCTCCATACACAGTTTCTGTTCCTCCGGAACCCTTGAAAACGGCTTTATAAATCCTTCCCGAAACTCCTCTGGCGAGTGCTTCAATGGAATGTATTGTCCCTATATTTAACGATTTATTTACAATTTCGTCAAGTTCTTCCTGTCTGTATGTTACACTCCATCTGTGCTTTTTATTCATCGGAATGTTGTCTTCTCCATAATCAGAATCAAGAAATTTTTTTAAGTCATCTTCTTTTGAAAGATCCAGTTCCAGTGGCGTTTCGCCATCCCATACTCCTTTAAGATACTGTTTTTCTGCAGAAAACCAGACATGCCGGATATCTTCTGTCTTTCCTCCTGATGAAGAACAGTAAGGGGCTCTTGCAATATGCGACCCCTTAAACATAATAACCATTCCTTCAGTTTCCTTGACGGCAGCAACAAACTTGGGATCTATCTCTTTTCCCCAGAGGATCTTCTGACAGTGAACTTCACTGCAAATGTGCCATGGTTCAGAAACATGCCTTTTCCCAAGCTGCATGAAGATATCAGTCCTTGCCGCAACTGCCTGTGCTTTCAATGTCTCAAGCGGAGCCGAAAGAAACATTTCACCCGGAAGGATCTGCTTTACAAGATTTTCAACAGAATCCTCGATCGACAGCTCCAGCGACTTATTTGAAGAAGCGGTAAAGAAAAATTCGGAATTTGATCCGTATCTGTCATCTCCCGCGTGAAAAAAAGATTCTTTTCCGACTGTCACTATGTTGAGACATTCATGGTTCTTTCCATCCTGAGATTTTACTTTAATTACTGATGATGAAGGTTTCGTCAGAACCGGTATGAGCGATATGTTGCTTCCCGGAAATTCACTCCGGTATTTCGCAAGCTGTTTATATGCGCTTTCTCTGCTTAGCAGCTCCCTGGCCGCAATATAATATTCCCTGTTATCTATCTTTAAAGTGTTGATGGAAAAGATCGCACCGTGAACATATATCTCCATCGGAATTTCTGCATCTTCCTCCCATTTGGCGAGAGTTCCCGCATACGACTTGAGCTCGGGCACTGAAAGTTCCTGAAAAGAGAGTTTGTACATGACTTCCTGAGAATTGAACTTATTGACAAAGACCCTGAAGGAACCTGTCTTGACCGTTTTGCCGTTACACTTGAAAGAAGTGACATTTTTTACTTCGACACCCGAATGGTACCCTTTTATGTGAGCTCTGATGAAAGGAACGCCTTTGCTGAATTTAAATGATGCGCTGTGCATAAAATCAAATTCACTGTTCTGTGCGGCAAGAATTGAACACAGAAAAAAACTAAAAATTAACAACTGCCGGATTTTCTTCAATATTTATCACTCCCTTTAATCCCATATCATAAAAGACGCCTTCATAAAGATAACTGTAGATCTCCATGAATCGCAGAACTTTTTTTACATAGTTCCTTGTTTCATGAAAAGGGATCATCTCCACAAAAATATATTTTTCGCTTCCCTTATATCTTGTTATCCATTCAGAAACCCTGTGAGGACCTGCATTGTATGCGGCAACAGCAGCGGCATAGTTGTTGTCAAACCGCTTCAGAAGCTTTGAAAGATACCACACCGATGCCTTCATGCTGTCATATGGATTCATGGGGTCATTTATCTTTATGCCTCCGAACTTACTTATTTTTTCAAATGTCACAGGCATTATCTGCATTAATCCGAGCGCCCCGACATTTGAAGAAAGATCATCCCTGTAATATGTTTCGGCCCTCATTATTGAATAAATGAGCTGCACAGGCACTTCAAATTCGACAGAAAGCTTTAATATCTCATCAATGAAAGGGGTCGGATAGATCAGCTTCCACTCTTCTATCTTGCCGTAATGTGGAGAATATGTGAGTTCAGGGCTCACAAGGTTGTAGTAGTGATCAGCAAGATCTCCCGTCTTTCTGAAATAATGTTTAAAAACCACATCAGTTTTATATCTGAATTCTGAAAATCTGACTGATTGCTCCTCATAAGCTTTTTTCTCAAGAAACTTTATATCAGGGCTGTAATTTTTCCGTTCATTAAAACCGATCACCGAGTTCACATAATTCAGATAAAACTCAACGCCGTCCCTATTATTTAAAAGGACAAACTGCTTTATCATTAGAGCCGGCTCTATCTTTTTTGCCGCATGCGAAAGCATGTCAAACCGCTCAAGTATTATCTCTTCATCAACTTCGGCTGAAAAAGTGTTTTCTTTCCACTTATTCACATAACTTTTGTCAGAAACATCGATCTTTTTGCTGAAATCGACCATTCCTGTCAGATGAAAATATAGGAAATCGTAATATGTTATAAATCTGCTTCCGTTGTTCTGCTGACACACGCTTCCGAGCTGACAGTCCGGATCTATCTCTGATGAAAACGTACAGAAACCGTTGAGCCGGTCAATCGTACCGATCAGTCCTGATATTGCCTCATATACTTTCTGCCCGCTGACAAATTTTGAATAGTTCAGTCCATTCCCGTAGATGTAATTTGTCCACAGCGAGAAAGTGTAAAGATCGCTGCCCTCACTGAGATAGATCAATCCCAGTTTGAAAAGCGCAAGCAGAAAATATTTAGAAGCTTGATTCTTATAAACCATCTCCTCAAGTATTTTTTTGCTTTCAAAAACAAATCCGGCATCAAAATATATCGTTCCGGCAAAGAAAAGAAGCCGGTCTTTTTTGGAATTGGAAAACTGGTCGGCAACTGAAACCATATAGTCGGCCGCGGCCTTATCCTGTCCTGCTGCAACAAGAGTTCTGTATTTCTCGACGACATAGTTGAATTTCATTTCAACATCTTTTTCAAGCTTGGCAATTGAGGCATCTATCATGCTTAAAGCATCCGAAAAACGCTTTTTGCCCACAAGATACTTTATTATCTCGCTGTTAGCCGGGAGAGAGATCGTCAGATATTCATCATTGAAGAAAAGGTCAAGCTTGGAGCTTTTTCTCATGACAGCAAGCCATCTTGAATAATACGGGGACGCGGCATTCGGAAGATTGCTTTTCTTTTTCATTTGAACTAAGCGGTCAACGATCCTGCTTGTCAGGAATGTTCCTTCATTTGATTCATAGTATTCAAGATAATCCTTCAGAAATGTAATTTTTGGAGAACCGTTCTTTTCCAGCGCCACGATCCGGTTGTATGACGAAATTATGTTTGATCTTATTTTCAGGCATCTGTCATAATTTTCAAGTGCCCCGTCATACTGTTTTCTAAAGAGCATAATATCCGCCTTGACACATTCAAGATCACTTGAAACATAGTAATAAGGATATTCCTTTTTGACAGACTCTATCATTTCAAGTGTCTGATTGAACCTTTTTCTGGCAAAACTCGTTTTAAGCAGAAGGACCTTATAGTAAAGTGTGTTTCTCAGATTCATCGGGAGCTTATTAATGTTCTTCTCGATCTCATCATAATTTGCTGATCTGAAAAGAGAGTCTATTTTCAATATCAAGCCGTCATTCTTATTATTAAACTTTACATCATCTATCTGTCCAATGACAAAAGCATATTCCTTTTCGCTGTAAATTTCCTTGATGCACTCTTCGGAAACTTCATCCTGATTAAGGCATTCATGATACCCGTAAACAGTTGTAAAAGAGATAAAAAATAGAAAAAAAACACTGACTCTCATTATCCGTTAAAACCTCGCGAATGCCTACTTTTTCAGGGTATTATAAATTCTATTTAAGGTCAACTATTTTTTGTAATTCCCGGGAACACAAAAAAGACGGTGGTCAAACCCCTTTTTTTATTCTTTCCCAATAGGCCTTCACCTTGGATTCATAACCCGAATTTTTCATTTTATAGAACGATGCCGGCTCGCCTTCTCCGGGAAAATATCTCTGGTCGACCCACTGATCTTTGTGATCATGCGGATACCTGTATTCCCCTTTTTCCTCATCTGGAGCCAGTGATGATGAATTTATGAGATATTGCGGTATTTTAAGATCTGGATTGTTCCTGTAAAAATCCTCTGCCTCTTTCAGTGCCATATAGCTCGCATTGCTTTTTGGCGCCGTTGCAAGATATGTGACAATGTGACTGAGAATAATTTTTCCTTCCGGGAATCCGACTGCCTTGAAACCCTCAAGGGCCGATACGGCAAGCTGAAGTGCTCTCGGATCTGCATTTCCCACATCTTCGGAAGCAAAAATTATCATCCTTCTCAACAGAAAAAGAGGATCGTCCCCGCTTTCGACCATTTTTACCAGATAATATAAAGCCGCATCGGGATCACTACCCCGCAAACTTTTAATAAATGCAGATATGGTTCTGTAATGATAATCACCTTTTTTATCATATTTCTGAGGATTTTCAATAAGTTCCATCACATCTTCTTTTTTTATCACACCATTTGAAGAAAGATGAAACGCACTCTCAAGGATCGAAATTGCTATCCTCAGATCTCCACCCGATTCCTGTGCAATGACCGATTGCAGATCTTCCGGAATTGTTGCATTAAGATGGCTTGCCGCCTTTTTCAGAACACTCAAAGTTTCACTGGAAGATATTTTTGAAAATTTAATGCATCTAGCCCTTGAAAGCAGAGCATCATTGATATAAAACGAGGGATTTTCAGTAGTTGCGCCTATGAAAATGACACCTTCGCTTTCTATCATGGGAAGAAAAATATCCTGCTGTGCCTTATTGAACCTGTGGACTTCATCAATAAAAACTATCTGCCTTCCTACAAGAACAGAGCCGCTGTCTGCATAGATCTTCTTTTTTATTTCACTCACTCCGTCAACAACTGCCGAAAAACGGTACATCTTCGCACCGAACTGTTCTGAAGCTATCCTTGCAATAGTTGTCTTTCCTGTGCCGGGAGGTCCGTAAAATATCATTGAAGGAAGAAAATCCTTAGACAGGAACGACCGGATAAGCTTGATTACACTTTCCTGTCCTGCTATATCATCAAAAGTTTGGGGTCTGAGTGCTGAATAAAGGGGAACATAAGGTGTTGTCATTTCTTTTCAGGCACGGAACCATCGGGATTAAGACCTTTTGAGCGATATTCAAACTGCAGCTTGGCTTTTTCGATATCTTCAAGAGTCATAAAATTTTCCTTTAGTTTATCAGGCACATACACTGTATCATCGTATCTGAGCACAGAAAACACCGTTGACGGGAATTCCGTCTCAAACTTTTTCACATCATCCATATCTGAAACAAACAGTGAATACGACAGCATCCTGGCTTTAACAGGGTCGGAATCTATCACCAGTGCAGAAAGATTCTTTTCAACAGAGGATCCGTTTCTCCAGTCAACGGGAGTATCAAATCTTTGAAAAACATTTATTTTTACCGGATCGAACAGATACTTTCTTGAAGGGTGCTCTTTCCTTAAACCGGCCATGTAGCTGTTTCTGCTTTCGCTGTCTGTCATTTCAGCAATATCTTTCTTTATTCTGGCGCTCAGATCATCCATTTTTAAAAGTATCAGTTCCTCGTTCTTTCTTGTAACCACAAAAAATCCTTCTTCGGCCATAAGTTTAATTGCACCTCTGGCCTTGTTAGTTACAGCATACGGGTCGTCTATTGAAACTGACCACCGCATGAATTTTTCAGGAAGCCGCCACATTCCGTGTCTGTCACCGACAAATATCAGATAGTGAAAATTTTCTTTCGGAAGCTTCTCCCTAAGTTTTTTCATAAAAAGCGCTTCTTTGAAAAAAGAGACCGGCACACTTGTGTTGGGATTTGTTATCCTGACACTTTTTTTGACTTCATCTATCTGAATATTCTCAACTTTTGCATAAGGGATGAAACTTTTAAGGTTTTCCATCTTCGGCAGAACTGCCGTTTCCGAATGCATTTTAATGTGTTTGAGCACACTTATCAGCAGAGCCAGTTGTTCCGCATCTGTCAGAGATGACGGACGGTTTAAAGCATTGTCCAGAAAGTTTGCAAAACTTTGATCTGCATAATGCTTGATCTTTTTTATTATTTCATCTTTTGAAACGCTGGCTTCAGCTTTTTCTTTTGTAAGATTCTCCAAAAGTCTTTTTCTATTTTGGATCTCTACAGGGGCGAGCGAAGGATTATCAAAAAGATATCCTGCGACCGTTTCGGCTTTTGCATATGCCGAAGTCTTTCTTTTATAGTTTCTTGTCTCTCTTTCCCAGAATTCAAATATTTCACCGCATGCAAGGTTGAAAAGAGTTCTTCCTGACAAATCAGCTCCATCTGTGAAAAGTTCGAACAGTGCAGGAAAAGAAGAAAGGTTCTGCTCGTATTTCACTATGTTTCCGCCATCCTCATGTGTTTCATTTATGAGTTTTGCAACACTCAGTATTTCATTCACTTCATTTTCAGACTGTCTAATCATTCCGTAAAATTCTTTGTTCCAGAAATCTGATCCGAGATTGGTTGCTCTTATCACAAGAGGCATGTCATCAAAAACTTTGTAATTCAAAGGGGATTCTACGAAGAATTCCTTGTAATATTCAGAATACTCCCTTGCTTTCTGGAAGCGGTCATAATCTCCCTCTCCCGACCATTTGATCATGAAAAAAAGAAGTGTCCCTCCGGCTATTACCAGAAGCACGAGATGCTTCAGCATAAAAGTATCCTTTTTCCTTTCGGCGAACTCCGAGGCCCGCACTTTTCTTCGAGGAAACATTACTTTTTCTCTTCGATGATTTCCAGAACGATCTTCTGGCTCTGACGGCTTGCAACAGCACTAAGCAGTGTGCGAAGCGCATTTGCAGTCCGGCCGCTCTTTCCGATCACTTTACCAACATCTTCCGGAGCAACTCTGAGTTCGATGATAGCTGTGTTCTTGCCTTCGATGAAACTCACATCTACAGCGTCAGGGTTGTCAACAAGCTTTTTTGCAATGAATTCAATAAATTCCTTCATGATCCCCTCCTTTTTGGGATGGAAATACAATAAACAAAATGTCTAATAGCATAGAACTAAGGATTTTATTATTGCACAACCTGAAACAAATTGCAACTTAATTATTTTACAAAGAATAAATCCGGATAATGGAAACATTATTCTGAAGCGCTATCTTCTTCAGGCGCTTCTTGATCGACTGCATCTTCAGCTTCAATTGAAGAGTCTTCAGGGTCAACTATTTTTGTTATTGATACGACATGTTCGCCTTCTGCAACTCTGAACAGACGGACACCTTTCGTGTTTCTTCCGATTACACTTATTCCGCTTACAGGTATCCTGATTGCCTGTCCGTTGGAAGTGATCAGCATGGCCTCATCAGTTTCATTGACCTTTAATACACCGACAACATTGCCGTTTTCGGCAGAAGTTTTTATTGTTATTATTCCTTTTCCGCCACGGCTCTGAAGACGGTAATCATCTATCGGAGTTCTTTTTCCGATACCTTTGTCAGTAATACTCAGCAGTGTTGTATCCGGTTCAATAACATCCATTGTGACAACTTCATTATCCTTTGAGAGTCTAATACCTCTTACACCTGCCGCAACTCTTCCCATAGGTCTTACATCTTTTTCATTGAATCTTATGCTGAGACCCGCCTTTGTTGCAAGAACAACATCATCATCACCTTTAGTGATCTTGACCTCTATCAATTCATCGCCTTCATTCAGTCTTATCGCCTTCTTGCCATTTGTTCTCTGAATCGCATATTCCATCATGTCGGTCTTTTTAACGGTTCCTTTCTTCGTTCCCATCATAATAAAACAACCTTCAACAAACTGTTTTATGGGAAGTATTGCCGCAACTCTTTCATCCTTTTCAACATTAACAAGGTTGATTATCGGCTTCCCTCTGCTGTTTCTTCCTGCTTCCGGAAGCTGATAGACCTTTGTCCAGTAAACCTTTCCATATGAGGTAAAAATAAGGAGAAGTGTGTGGCTGCTTGCAACAAAAATGTCTTTAACATAATCGTTTTCCTTGGGATTTATGGCGTTAATACCCTTTCCTCCCCTCTTCTGTTTTCTGTAAAGATCAAGCGGTGTTCTCTTGATATAGTTTTCCGTAGTCAGCGTCACGACCATATCTTCGTCAGCAATAAGATCTTCCATATCAAGATCGCCTTCATAATTGACAATATCGGTCTTGCGTTCGTCACCGTACTTTTCCTTTATCTCTTTCAGTTCTGCTTTAATTACACCCATAAGAGTGGAGTCATTCGTCAGGATCTCTTTATACCAGGAGATCTTTTTCAGCAGTTCTTCATATTCGGAAACGATCTTATCTCTTTCAAGACCGGTAAGACGGCTTAACTTCATTTCAAGAATGGAGACTGCCTGAGGTCTGCTGAATGCAAAACGGCTCATAAGACTGTTCCTTGCATCATCTGATGAAGCTGATCCTCTAATTATCTCAATTACTTCGTCAATATTATCAATGGCTCTTTTCAGTCCTTCGAGAATATGAGCTCTTTTTTCCGCTTCATTAAGTTCATAACGGGTTCTTCTTGTAACGACATCTTTTCTATGAAGTATAAAGTGGTTTATTGTATCTCTGAGATTGATAGTTTTCGGGACACCGTTGCATATTGCGAGCATGTTTATGCCGAATGAAACCTGCATCTGAGTCATTTTATAAAGCTGATTGAGGAGAATATTCCCGTCAGCGTCTTTCTTAAGCTCGATAACAACCCTGATCCCTCTTCTGTCGGACTCGTCTCTTATGTCATGAATTCCTTCTATTTTCTTTTCTTTCACAAGCTCTGCGATCTGGATTATCATATTGGATTTATTAACCTGATACGGAATTTCATCAATGACTATCCTGTCTCTTGAATTGGAGTTGTCAGCTTGTTCGATCCGGGCTTTTGAACGGATCTTTATAATTCCTCTTCCTGTTTCGTATGCTGTTCTTATGCCTGTTCTGCCGAGGATAGTGGCTCCTGTAGGAAAATCAGGTCCCGAAACATGCTGCATAAGATCGACAACTGTCGCTTCCGGATCGTCAATAAGGTGAATTACAGCATTTATTATCTCTACAATGTTATGCGGCGGAATGTTGCTTGCCATACCCACTGCAATACCGCTTGTACCGTTAATGAGAAGTGTCGGTATTCTCGTCGGCATGACTTCCGGTTCTTTCAAACTGCCGTCATAGTTATCACGCATGTTTACCGTGTCTTTATCTATATCTGCAAGGATCTCGCCTGCGATCTTTGCCATTCTTGCTTCGGTGTAACGCATTGCGGCAGCACTGTCGCCATCGATAGATCCGAAGTTTCCCTGACCATCGACAAGAACATATCTCATTGAAAAGGTCTGTGCCATCCTGACAAGAGTTCCATAAACCGCCTGATCACCGTGGGGATGATATTTACCTATTGTGTCTCCGACGATCCTTGCTGATTTCTTATACGAAGAATTCCAAGTGTTTCCAAGCTCTTTCATCGAAAAAAGAACCCGGCGGTGAACCGGCTTAAGCCCGTCCCTGACATCAGGCAGAGAACGATCCATTATTACGCTCATCGCATAGTCTATGAAAGCAGTTTTCATGGACTGTTCTATCGCGATATCCTTTATCTTTCCATGTATTATTTCTGTCATATTTATCCCCCTTCCTAAATATCTATTGTTGCGTTAAGGGCGTTTTCTTCTATAAAACGGCGTCTCGGCTCAACATTTTCACCCATAAGAACATCGAAGATCCTGTTTGCCTCGGCAGCGTCTTCAGCTCTTATTCTCAGAAGAACTCTGTTTTCAGGATTCATTGTAGTTTCCCAGAGCTGTTCGGGATTCATTTCTCCAAGACCCTTGTATCGCTGAATTTTCTGACCCTCTCTTGCTATAACAAGAATTTCGTTCAAAAGATTTTTCCAGCCCGATACTGTTAATTCTTCATCTCTGGTCGTATTTTTCAGGACATAGTCGCAGCAACCGGCTTCAAGAATCTTTTCCTTAAGGGAGTTAATCAGTTTTATTTCTGAATTATTAACATATTTATAGTCGACCATCGTCACTTTATCGACACCGTTGACAGTAGTGTGGATCTTCATTTTGAACTCGCCGGCATAACGGGTGTTCTCTTCAAGCTCCATTCTGAACGGCGCTTTGATCGGGTGATTGGTTTCAAGATAGGTTCTTATGGTTTCCCATTTTTCCCACAGAGCGGTTTCGGATTTAAAATCATCGACATTAAATCTGGTTGTTGCGGCAATTGCTTCAACAACCGAAGAGTCATAAATAA
The DNA here is from genome assembly GCA_017997475.1 of bacterium. Taxonomy (GTDB): domain Bacteria; phylum UBP6; class UBA1177; order UBA1177; family UBA1177; genus JAGOEX01. Next base: position 27,075 of record JAGOEX010000002.1, on the reverse strand, counting down.
ATTCAGTTTTTGTGAGGTTGTCGTTAAGTTCGACGAGCATTTCAACAAACTTTTTAAAATCTTTTCCGGAAAGAACCTTGTCCCCGATGGTAAGCGAAAGTGACTGTGCACCTGAATCGACAAGATACTGCTGAAATTCTTTTTCATCTTTGACATATGTTATTTTCTTGTTTTTTGTAATACCGTACAATGGCGGCTGAGCGACATAGACATATCCTTTCTCAATCATTTCAGGCATATATCTATAAAAAAGAGTCAGAATGAGTGTCATTATGTGAGCACCGTCGACATCGGCATCTGTCATTATTATGATCTTATGATATCTCAGTTTTGAAATATTGAACTCATCTTTACCTATACCTGTTCCCATTGCGGCAATTATTGTCAGAATTGATTCGCTTTTTAAAAGTTTATCCAGCCGCGCCTTTTCAACATTGAGAATTTTACCTCTAAGAGGGAGAATTGCCTGATTTGATCTGTCTCGACCCTGTTTTGCAGAACCTCCCGCAGAATCTCCCTCGACAAGATAAAGCTCTGATTTTGCAGGATCTTTTTCCTGACAGTCAGCAAGCTTTCCCGGAAGTGTTGTGTTTTCAAGAGCACCTTTTCTTCTTGTCATTTCACGGGCTTTTCTTGCCGCTTCCCTGGCCACTGCGGCTTCCATGATCTTGTCTATGATAATTCCTGCAATATCCGGATTTTCTTCAAGATATGTAGTAAGAGATTCAGAAATGGCATTCGATACAAAAGTCTGGATTTCACTGCTCACAAGCTTATCCTTTGTCTGTGAACTGAACTTCGGATCGGCCATTTTAACTGAAAGGACTGCAGTAAGACCTTCTCTTATGTCATCACCGTTTATGGCGATCTTTGCATTTTTCCGGTTTTCAGCCACATAGTTCTGGAAAACTTTTGTAATGCCAAGCTTGAAACCTGAAAGATGGGTTCCGCCATCCCTGTTGAAAATATTATTGGTATAGCAGAGTGTCTGTTCCTGATATGAAGTTGTCCATTGCAAAGCGACATCCATCGTAAGGTTGCCCTGGTCTTTGTGCCTGGAAACAGTAATAATTTCAGGATGAAGTCCCGGACGACTCTCGTTAAGATAGCTGACGAACTCTTTTATTCCGCCATCATAGTGGAACTCAAATTCCTGTCCAACCCTTTCGTCGAGCAGATAAATCTTGACGCCGCTGTTAAGAAAAGCCATTTCCCTGAGTCTTTTTACCACTCTAGGTAGTGAGAATTCAGTCATTGTAAATATTTGCGGGTCGGGCTTGAAAGTTATCTTTGTCCCTTTTTCAGATGTTTCACCGATCCTTTTCAGTGGAGCGACAGGAACACCTCTTTTGTATTCCTGATAATATTCACCGCCCTGTCTTTTTATCTTCAGCGTCAGCCATTCAGACAAAGCGTTGACACAGCTTACACCTACTCCGTGAAGACCGCCGGCAACTTTATATGCATTGTTGTCAAATTTTCCTCCGGCATGGAGAACGGTCATTATGACTTCAGCGGCGGAACGCTTCTCCTCTTTGTGAATATCAACAGGGATTCCTCTGCCGTTGTCTTTCACGGTGATGCTTTCATCAACATGGATATAGACCGAGATTTTATCACAGTGACCTGCCAATGCCTCATCGACACTGTTGTCAACTACTTCGTATATCATGTGGTGCAGACCGTTTCCGTCATCTGTGTCACCGATATACATTCCCGGCCTTTTTCTCACAGCTTCAAGTCCTTTCAAAACCTGAATACTGGCGGCGCCGTATTCTTTTTCTTCCTGCAACTCTAATGCAAGTTTTTCATTTACATCTGTCATAAGCAAACCTCCAAAGTTCTACAGACAGTTCATTATAAATATCGAATCCGGAAAAGCAAATTTAATAGAAGAAAAAAACACTATTTTTTTTAGGTATATATATTTTTTTAGGTATTTTTTATAATAATACATCTAATTGTAATTGCGAATGATTTCATTTAAAGATGTTGCAGTCCCTGAAAATCGGATTCAGAACAGAATATCAGCGATAATTTCCGCGGCTTCAGTTATGGAGTCGGCATTTTCATCCCCTTTTTCAAGGGATATTTTTCTGGCGAAGAGCGCTTTGATGACAGATTCGGCCTTCCCTGTCTCCCACAGATATGAAAGAACATCCTCAGCCAGCTTTTTATCAGATATTTCCCTGTTTTTGCCAAGACTCGATCTCATGGCCCCTTCAATTATTATTTTTGACTCGTCATCAGAGAGATCTTCTTTAATGATATAACTGACCGCAAAGGCCAGATCTGCTATCCATTTTGCACCACTGTATACTTTGACCTCTCCTTTTTCAATTTTGAAAGGCAGGTGGAATGAGTCAGGGCACTGCTCCACTATCTTGACACTTTCATTGAAAATAGTGTCTGCGGGATCTGCATCCTTTAATTTTTCCAGCCATTCGCCTCTTTGGTTAAGATACTCACAGGTTTCAGAGTTATCTGAGTAAACGAGGTCTCCGGGATTTGCAATGAAAACTATCCGGTCAACCTGATTTATATTTTCAAGAAAGAACGATGCAAAAACTTTTTTTTCGCTTTGTGCAACCGAACCATTGACAGGGAACGGCCTCATATCTTTTACCATGCCGATCTCACGGAGTTTCACATAATCATTGAACGGAGGTATGTTCCTGTCACTCCTTAAATAGAAATAGAATATCTCCGTAAAACTCTGCAAAAGCCCTTGATTCTTCATTATAATAAAGGAGTTGAACAGATCATTGATATAAGTATCATCATCCCAGTCAATGCCTCCCTGAATATTTGATATTATATAATGAAATGTCCTTACAAGTATTTCTCCGTCAATGTTCTTTGAACGATTGTCTTCCATCACATATGCGGCAATATAAGAAAGTGCTGAAAAGAAGTTGATCGAAAGATCTTTTACACTTACCGGCTCTGAATCGTTTGAAAGATGAAGTTTTTTCTTCTCCCCTGAATTTTCGCTCTCTTTAATTCCGCCAACAATCAAGTTATTGAATTCATTGTAGAAAAGTCCTTCCGATCCCTGTATGGAACCATTTGATGTCATCAACATTAGAACCATCAGGGCAGGAAAGTTTTCATTCCTTCTCAGATAATACAAGTATCTATAAATATTAATGTCTTTGGCATTATCAAACATATCCAGATATTTTTTTAACGGATCTGTCCCATTCAAATAAACCGTGTTCGCTGTGTCAAACGAAAAACAGCCGGGAGATTCAAGAAAAAAGATTTCAGGAAAGATGATCGACGGCTCACATCTCTCTTCCGCATCAAACGCAAACAGAGGTGCTGTAAAAATAAATGTCAGCAGAAACAGCAGATCTATCTTTTTCAAAGTTTCTCCATCGCTGAAAATTCCATGTCGGCTATCATTTTCACAAAGTCTATCGACGGGTCCTTTAAACTTTTTGAAAGGAAGAAATCGGTCATGCCCCTTTTCTTCTGATGCATGTCAAGTATCCTTTCTTCAACTGTTCCCTTAGAAAAAAGCTTGTTGACGATGACCTTTTTCTCCTGACCGATCCTGTGTGCTCTTGACCACGCCTGTTCTTCTGTCGCAGGATTCCACCACGGATCAACTATAATGACATTATCGGCTCCTGTCAGGTTCAATCCGACACCACCCACTTTCAAGCTGAGAAGAAAAACTTCCTTTTCCCCTTTGTTAAAACTTTCAACCATCTCTATTCTGTTCTGAGTGGTTCCATCCATATAAAAATAATCTCTTCCCTGAAAATCGAACGCACTTGCGATTATTTTAAGCATTTTCACATACTGGCTGAAGATGAGAACTCTTCCACCGCCTTGAATAATTTCATCGGTAAGTTCAAGTATGGCGGGAATTTTTGATGAAAGTGCCGGATCGGTGTCTGTTTTTGAGACCAGTGCAGGGTGATCCGCCGCAAGTCTGAGATTGGAAAGTATGGATAACACCTCAATTTTATTTATAGAATCACCCTTCTCTATAAATTCTGCCCTGCCTCTTAGAAGAACTGACAGATATATCTCCTTCTGTTTAGGTGTCATTTCAACAGGATATTCCTTTATTATCAGTTCCGGCAATTCGGAAACAGTCTCTTTTTTTGTTCTTCTTAAAATGAACGGTGACGCCATACTTCTTATTCTTTCCAGACCCTCATTTTCGTTGTTCTTTTCACTTCTGTCGACATCTTTCCTGCTCCCCAGATATCCCGGCATAATAAACTGGAAAATGCTCCACAGGTCACTTAAATGGTTTTCAAGAGGGGTTCCGGTAAGAGCAAATCTGTGTTCGGTCTTTAACGAAGAAAGTGTTTTGAACCTCTTTGTATTGTTGTTCTTTATATGCTGTGCCTCGTCAAGAACTACCGTTTTAAAGAGCTTATCCTTTAAGTATTTGAAATCATTGATCACAACAGCATAAGATGTAATTATAAGTTCGTGTTCCGCTTTCTTCCAGCGCGATACCCTCTCTTCCGGTTTGAGAGAATCAATGACCACTCTTTTCATTTCTGGAAAGAATTTTTCTATTTCCCTGTCCCAGCTCCATATAAGCGTCTTAGGACACACAACAAGAGACGGTTTGTCATCATTTTCAGATTTTATCATGGCAAGCGACTGAAGTGTTTTTCCCAGACCCATTTCATCTGCAAGAATGCCGCCCAGTCCCAGTTCTCTAAGAAGCATCATCCATTTATAACCTTCAATCTGATAATTTCTTATCGGTATGCCGGAAAGGTGTTCCGTCGAAACATCCGGGAGCTCTCCTTTTGAAAGAGAATTGATGATCTGCAGATACTTCTGCTGTGAATCATCGTCACCTGTAAAACTGTTAAGTATTTTCCTGTTCTTTGTTTTCAGAAGTTTTAAAAGATGGACAGTTGAAATTTTATCTTTTGACCTGAACAATTCGGAAAATGAAAATTCCGCTATCTTTTTTAAAAAGCCGGAACTTTTTTCAAGTATTACCGGCATTCCGTTCATATCAGCGACAACCGGCTCGGCAATCCCTTTCTCATACTGCATAACAGCACTGACAAGTTCGGCAGAACTTATAAGATTGGCACTTTCAGGAAGTTTGATATTAAAAGAAAACCACTTCTCTTTTGAATTGATATCAAGGACTATTTCTGTTTTGTCCGCAGTCTCTTCATCAAAAGAGATCCTTTTTATTTCCTTTCTTGAAACGACCATGCCTGCAGAATTAAGAGCACTGTCTTTTTTAATAATACCGGAGAAGGCCGACATCGGCGCCTGATAACAGTTCCTACCCTGACGGAAACCTTCGCTGCTGAGAGCATTCCTGATCTTTTTAATAAGATCCGGTGAAATAGAGTATACTCTTCCGTTGAGAGGGTAATTCTGGTCATAGTTCTTTCTTTTAGGCATGAATTCGATCTTTTCACCGGAGTGAATGAAAAATATCGAAACACAGACTTTGCCGTTTTCAATGTAAGTGTCAAAGAGAACATTCGTTTTGTCATCAAGCTCTATTTTTTGCAAATTCAGCTCGCCATTGAGTGAAACAAAAGGGGTCAAGTTGTCAGCCAGATCAGCAATTGCTTTAACCAGATCATCTTTTCTGCTGTATCCCATGGATATGTTAAGCAGCGTAGAAACCGTTTCGTTCACACTTGCAGGAAGCCGCCATACATTTCCTGTTTCTGAATTGACAGCAACCCCTTCGTGGTCAAAATAATGAATGTGGTCAGAAAAAAAGAACCTGACCGCTTCATTGTCGACATCATAAAAAAGGGTCAGCGGTGAAACTGACGGGGAAAGCAGTGTGTTCCCGAGCATGAATTTTTCAGGAAAAAGAGAGACAAGAAATATCAGATTTTTCCCTCCGAAGATCTCCTCTGTCTTTTTCAACTGATAGTCTCCTGCATCATAAAGAACTTTCACATCCTTTTTATTGATGGTGATCTTCAAAGGAAAATCTGTCCTGGTCTGAATGTTTTTTCTGCCGAGCACTGAAAGCTGTTCTGATATATCGGCATTTTCCATTGAAAGCTCGTTGAAAAGAAGGCCCATCGCAACGATATGTCTGCAAACGCCCTTACATCCATTTGAACATGTTGCGGAGACAATGCGACCAGTACTGTCAATTGAAAAAAGAACGGCTGTATGCTCCCTGTTCCTGATCTTTCCTGATATCTTGAAACCGCTTTCACTTTTTTCCACTGAAAGGATTATGGCAGATCTTTCATGATACAGGGAACTTCCTTCGAGGAATTCACCCGAAAGGACAAGCTCAGACAGTTGAACAGTTCTTTCCATTTTTACGGAGTTAGAAATTTGAAACTTCATAACCCTGAGGATAGACAGGGGCGAACTGTTTCTTTTCAAGTTTGGGATTATATTTGATATTGCTGAATTTAAACTGATTTATGTTCTTAAGCTGATCAATGATCACGACGCTCTCGATCTCGTCTTTGACAGAAGTTATGAATATGTATTTTACATTACCCATATCTTTTTTCGGTGTAAGTTTGTAAAGCATCGATCCTTCCTTTATCTCTATTCCGGTCTTTTTTGCCTTTTCGATCGAATTTGTTGAGTCACTGATGATAAATTTTTTTCTGACCTCATCAAGACCCTGAAGAAATGCCAGATATTCACCCTCATCCCCTGCTGATTTCTTGACAAGAATGTTTTTCTTGGAGTGATAAATGAAAACTGTTTTTTCGCTGTTCAGAAAAGTCTGCTCTGTTAATTTCCCTTCAAAAAAAGTGTCCATTCTTATCTCAGCGGGAGCTATGAAAAGGATCGTACCGTTATCTGTACTCTTTTTTCCTGTGGAGTTCTGGGTGAAAACCCTGTTATAATCGGATGAAAAGCTTTTTATACCGTTGTACTTTCCGAGTAGTTTTTCAACCGCGGCATCCTGGGCATAAACAGTTGACACAAACAAAATAAGAAGAACTGTCTGCAGAAATTTCATGTAAACCTCAATATTATTTGTAAATTTTTAAAATTTTACTTACCGGAATGTCATACTCAATGACTCTTCTGGAAAGTGGTGAGAAAAGAAGAACTTTGCCTGATGCAGGGTTCGCCATGAATGTGAATGCATCGGGAGAGCTGAAACCTGCAAACGGAACGCCAGGACTAAGTTTGATAAAGAATGCTGTTTCCCTTTCGGTGACAACATCATCGGTTTTCCTTTTTATTGATATTCCGGCATATTCGTCGGAAAATGAGAGCACACTCTCATTGCTTCCGGCAGAGAGCTCAACCCCTTTCCCTGCAAATTCCGGACCGTAGTAACTTTCACGGCTGACAGAATACCTTTCTTTGGGAAAAATGGCATAGCTGAAGGGACTGCCGTAACATTTTTCTATCTGGTCCTTATACTTATCGATCTTTACAGCCAGTTGACTGGAAGAAATGGCATCTGTTATGGGAAAAACAGCATTTTCGTTCCATGGAATTACACAATCAACCGAATTAATACGGTTTAAAAGAGTTATCGAATCAGTCAAAGGATCAATTGAAAACTTTTCAAAATCGGCAGTTTCATCAGAAAGAACCGTTCCTCCCTCGTCAAGCTTTCCGTTTCTTGAGAAAGTATCTTCGATAATACCTTCATAAATAAATTTGTATGTGATCGAATGCGGCAGACCCCTCACCGCATAAACAGATGAAATGAACGGAGCATTGGATGGCTCTGTCCGCCCGTTATTAGGATATGTGGTGTATGTGCTGTCAATGTAAGGCCTCATTTCGTTGTAATAGTCAGGATTTGACAGTTCTTCACTTTCAGAATACTTAACAACTATCCAGCTTGAATTTTTCATATCATAGGCCATTACATTTCCCTGTTTAGAAGCTATCCAGAGAACATCGCCCTCCGATGCATCAAGAATTGTCTCTCCGGAATTATCTGAGTCTTCATCAGGCGTCTCATCATCATCCGTTTCAACATCTTCGATCAAAGTATCGCTGTCATCGACTTCCTCTTTTTTATATATCTCAACGAATTCATTCATCCGTTCCCCTGAGAACTCTCTGTATTCGAATGTCTGGTCATATTTTACGCTCGTAACGGATGAAATTTCGTTGCCATCAAACATTTTCAGAGATTTAATTGTATCAAGCGAGGAATTTACAACACGGATATCGGTTTTATTGTAAAAAACTATCCTGTTCTGACCGATCGATGTCATTCCGGCACCGACAAGCTCAGGATCTGTAAGCTTCACAGCGTATTTCAGTGAACTGTCCGTTTCATAAACACTCCCTGACAAACTGTCTAAAATATAAGCCCTATCTCCTGCGACAGCAATATCTGAAACAGTAAAACCAACCTCTTCATAGTCACCTTTGCCGGCAATATCTGAAAAACCAAGATAGTTTCTGCCGAATCTTGAACCGCTGAAGAAGAACCCTTCCCCTTTATACGCCTTCACAATTGACGGATAGCAATCAAGAAGAATACTCCTATTGAAAGAAGCGTCATGCTTCATATCGACACCCATCTTTCTGAAAACGATCCTGCCTGCATGTTTTTCAAGCCGGAGTTCATCATCCTTGTTTTTCCAATGTTCGAATTCAGTATAGCCCGATGAAGCCGTCGCAAAGATAACTTCACCATCAACGATTATCTGGTCGGAAGACACACCTGTGCCGTTTATATAAATACCTGTTTTGTCATCAAGTTCATCTTTGAAATCCTTATCTATCTTTGATGAACAACCGCTTACTTTCATAAGTCGCGCACCGTATTTCTGAGTGTTGTCAACAACGAAACCCATGTAGGAAACCGTTCCGTTAAGACACTTGGAACCCTTAAGTACCGAGAAAGACGACGGTTGTTCAAAAAAGTAATCTTCAGATGATGAATCACATGCAGAAAGTAAAACGAGAAAAACAACGGCTGGAATGAGTTTAAAAATTCTTGCCGTCATTATTTTCTTCCTCCAATCTCTTCGTACAGATCTTTGTTGTCAATATCGATACCGTAAAGATAGACCGTATCCTGTGCAAAACAGGAAACGAGTACAATCCCTGTGGTGTTGCCGGTGCTTGAAGCACTGACCTGATAAGGTTCACATTTGTCAAATTTTATCTGATCAAGTATTTCATCTCTTCCCGAATCAACAATGTAGAGGATCTTCTGTCCGGGAGATGTGATGAATATCAATTCTCCGTTATATTCATTTTCATCACTTCCAGTCACATACGGAAGCACTGATATTTCTCCCAGACTCCCCTTTAAAGCAATTGTTTCAACAAGTTCAGTTTCAGTGCTCTTTTTGCCGGCAAGCTTAAACTTTAAAAGCTGCGGCGCTGAATCTTCATCACTGTCGTCGGAATAATTCTGAAAAGAGGCATAGAAAGAAACACCATCAGATGAAGCTTTAAGTGACCGGATATCATATCCGTCTGTCGGAAGGTCTATTTCCGTTTCTGTGATCCCGACATTAAAGCCGCTTAAAGATTCAGACGGCTCAATAAGAGTAATGTTGCCTGAACTTCTATGGGAAGCGAGATAATATCCCGACACAGCATCGTAAGCTATATCAGTGACACCGTATTTTAACTTGTGTGTCTCTAACAGCTCCCATTTTTCAAGATCAACTATGGAAAACTCCCCGTTAAGAAGGTGTGTAACAAAAAGTTTGTCTTCATCCTCGTTAAGTATGATGGCATAAGGTTCCTTCTGTGTTTCAAGTATTTCAGGAATATCTCCGTCGGTGTCATCTATATAGCTCAAACGGTAAGCGCCCGCCTTGCCTGAGATCTTAACCCTTACAATACCGTGACGGTCCCTGGATGTTACATAAACCATGCTTTCTTCACTGTTGACAGCCATTTTACCCGCAAGCGAAGGAACTATTATTGAGTCGATGTATGTCATTTCGCCCTCGTCATCGATCTCCATTATGACAATCGACCCGAAATCATATTTTCTGTTCATGTTCGAGTTAAGATACATAAAAGTTGTGCCGTCCTTAAACAAGTAGAAGTCTGTGACACGGTTCACAACATCTTCAGGAGGATAGATAAGCTTTGTTTCATCACTGCATCCCAGAATGGTTATAAGAAGAAATGCCGTCGCAATTATTCTGAATGGTGCTGTACTCATTTTTTATCCCCCTTTTTCGCATCTTTTTCATTCTTTCCGGCCGGTGTTTTCTTCTTCGCGGCATTGCCTGAGATCATTTTTTTTAAATCTTTTATCTGCTCCGCAAACGCTGATTTCGAAAATTTTATCTGCATAGCTTCAAGCACTTTTGAAGCGACATCCTCTTTCCCGATGTAGAAAAGGGCATACGCAGTCCTGATATAGCTTGCTTCAAGCTTTGAACAGGTATTGAATTCACTCTCTATCTTACCGAAATATTCAATCGCATTGTTGTACGATTTTTCAAGGAAATAACTCTCCCCGGTCCAGTATGCCACATCACATCTCCTGTTCTTCGGCCATTTCAGAGAATAGACATCCCATCCTTTTCTTGCAACTGAGCCGTCACTTGCACTTCTTGTAAAATCAACAAGCTGATTGTAGCTTTTTTCCTCATTTTCCGGGAGTCTCACTACACCGTTTTCTGTAACTGTAAGGTTTTCAACAGGTTTCAGCTCGCTTATCTGCATGAGCATGTCACTCTTCAATTTCTCCAGTTGCTCTTCATATAACTTAACGGCTTTTTCAAGCTCTGAAACTTTTGATGAAAGTCCGCCTCCCTGCTGAGCCGCGATATCTACACTATCAATCCTGTTGTTAATATCTCTTATGGTCGACTTAAGCTCATCGAGAGTGTTAAAAGAAAGGTTGATCTTATTCTCCTGGGCTTTCTTGTCTATCTGCAAAGTCTTTTCTATTTCATCAAGCCGCAGTGACATCTTTGCTATTTCAGATCTCAAAGATTCCTCAAGAACTTTTATTTTTGCATTATTCTCCGCAGTAAGCTGCGATGATGCCATATCTACATCCTTTTTCAATGCGATACATGAATTCATCAATGATATCAACAAAATAACCGCGAGCACCTGAAATAATCTCATCTTGTCTCCATAACTCTTAAAACCATTTACGCGGTATAATATGCTTAAATTTCCACATAATCAATATTTTTATGCATTACAGAACACTATGAGATGTGTTTGTAAAACTATTTTACAGCTCGTTGCCCTGCCACCCCTGTTTGTAAAATCCCTTTTAAGCAGGATTAAGTATTAATCTAATAAAAACAGAGAGTTGTGCGGGCACACTTTTTGCTTATAATATCAGTTTTTTTGTTGGTTGATAATTCACAGGTTTTTGTAAAATGAAAGAAAATCTTTCCTGCTTAAATACCGGCAGACCGCTGGTCAGTTCTCTTATTAAAGATGTTGTTGCTTACAATCCCATTACGAGCAGAGACAAAATCCTTTCAAAACAGACATATTGCGATCTGCCGCCATTGAAACTTGACTGGAATGAGTCAACTCTGCCACCTTCAACCACAGTAAAAAACGCTCTCGTCGAAGCACTCGCCTGCGAAGAAAATCTTTTAAACTGGTATCCTGAACTGTTCAGCAAGGATCTACGGCAGAAGATTGGAGAATACTGCAACAGGCAAATGGAAGAAGTGCTTGTAACAAACGGAAGTGACGATGCGCTTGATCTTATATGTAAAGTGTTTCTTGAGCCGGGAGACGAAGTTGTCATTCCATATCCCACATATACCCATTTTGTGACATATGTTCAGTCAAGAGGAGCGGTTCTTAAAAAAGTTGAAGCACCGGACCCTTTCAAACCGGACATTGCCTCAATAATTGAAAATCTTTCTCCTGCGACAAAACTCATCTATGTTGTAAACCCGAATAATCCCACGGGGGTTCTTATTTCAAAAAAGCAGATATCAACTCTCTGCTCTGTTGCAAGGAACGCCATCGTGATAGTTGATGAGGCCTATTTTGAATTTGCCGGAGAAACAGTGATGGATCTCATCGACAGACACTCGAATTTAATTATTACAAGAACTTTTTCAAAAGCGTGGGCTCTGGCAGGGTTGAGAGTCGGATATCTTGTAACGAACATTATTCTCATTGATGAACTGAGCAAGGTGATAAACCCTAAAAGTGTAAGCGTTCTTGCACAGATAGCCGCCGCTGCCGCGCTTTCTGATAAAAAATATATGGACGACTATGTTATCGAAGTAAAAAACAGCAAAATGATGCTCCTTCAGTTTTTCAGATCACGGAACATAGTAGCCCATGACAGTTCGGCAAATTATATAATGGTACAGCATCCCAAACTCCCCAGATTTATTGAAGAAATGGAAAAAGAGAATGTTTTTGTAAGGGACAGAAGCTCTTTTAAGAACCTTCCCGGCTTTTTCAGAATAACTCTCGGTGATCACATTCAGACCGATGATCTTATAACAAGGTTGGACAAAGCACTTTCAAGGGTCTGAATATCTGTTATTTACATTTTTATGGAAAAAATGGAATATTTAGTTAGATTCTGCTGTTTGTATGCCGGAAGATGTTTTTTGCAGATTAGGAAAAGATGGAAAAACTATTAAAAGACAATCTTGAAACTATTTTCAGTTACTCCCTTTTTATTACCGGCAACAGGGATAAGGCACTTGATCTCATGCAGGATGCGATCGTAACGGCCTTAAGTAAGAAACATCTTTATAAAGAGGAGTCTCATTTCAGGTCATGGATATTCAGAATACTGAAGAACACGCACCTAAATAACATAAAAAGAGCGCAGATCAAGAAAGAATCATATCTGGCTGATATTTCAAAGGAAAATGAGGAAACACCCTCATTTCTGATGGCATCTCTGACTACACTTGAGGAAATGAGCGATCCTCTGCTGAATCAAAAAATGAGTCAAGTGCTGGAAATAATGCCTGCTGAGTATAAGGATGCCATAATACTGAAAGAAATAGAAGGTCTTTCGTATGAAGAGACAGCTAAGCAGCTTCAAATACCAGTAGGCACAGTAATGAGCAGACTTCACAGAGCCAGAGGTTATTTGAAAAAAGCTTTCAGAAAAGAAGCGGTCGAATTAAAGATAGTTACAGAAAGGGTGAAAAAAAATGGTTGAAACAAAATGTGACATGAATGAACTTTTCATTGAACAGTATGCAGACAACGAACTCGATCTGCGTGAAAGTTCTGAAGTTTCTATTCACCTGGGAAGCTGTGTTTCATGTAAAAAGAGATATGAAGAAATCATTTTCGCAAAAAATGCGGTCAACAGGTTTAATTCACTTAACAAGCTTTCTCTTATTGAAAAAGAGGGTTTTTACAGCTTCATTGATCAACATTCTTCAAAATACGGGATCGTACACAAATTTTTTGAATATCTGCGCAGTCACGGCTTTACTGTAGCGGTTTCTACAGTTTCATTCACTTCACTTGTGTTTGCATTTGTATTTTCACTTTCACAAATAGAAAAAGAAAACAACCTCATCATAAAAGAGATCATCGCGGCGCACAACAATCTTCTTCCCTATGATTTTGACACACCCGAAAAGACCGAAACAGAGTTGAATAAAAAATTCACCATCGACAAAAAAACTTTGCTTAATCTTGCATCAATATCGCCTGTTTTAAGGGGTCGATTCACATCAATTGCCGCAACCCCGGCTGCAAAAATAAGCATTAAAGGTTTGAAAGAAGAGGAAAAGGGAACACTTTTTCTTTCAAAAAACAATGCTCATATAAAAAATGTTTTTGAAGATGGAACCTGTCTCGTTAAGCATCCCGACAATAATTGCAAAGCAAAGCTCATCCAGAAGCAGGGAAATGATATGATCCACTGGGAGGAGCTTGACAATGATTTTGTTTTTGTAACTGATAACAACAGAATGAGTGCTCAAATGGTCCAACTGATAAGTAATTACTGATCAGTTGTCTATATCCTGTATCTTTGTGACTTCCTTTCTCAGGTTTGCCGTTTCAACATTGAGTTTTCTTGAAACCTGATACACATTATCCACCATTTCTGTGCTTTCCTGTGTGATTCTTCTGATGTCACTAAGCGATCTGTCGACACTTCCCACTTCATTCACATGATTTTCTATTATTCCTTTTATCTGGCTTATCTGATTGGAAATACTGCGGAATTCTCCGACAAGCTCATTGATGAAACTGACGATGTTGTTTACTGAACTTCTTCCGGAAACGACTTTGAGATTGGTATCATCTATAAGTTTCTTGATCATTTCGACAGCATTTGCTGTCTGCATTGAAAGCTCCCTTACAGATTCCGCAACAACCGCAAAACCTTTTCCCGACTCCCCTGCCCTTGCCGCTTCTATCGCCGCATTAAGTGACAGAAGATTCGTTTTAAAGGCGATCTCGTCAACTACTTCAACTATGTTTGAAACCTGATTAGCACTGGATTCAATTTTTTCTATTGAATCAACTGCCTCGCCGAGAACAATAGTTGAATGGTCCGCTTTTTTTGAAATTTTTGTCAGAACCTGACTCATATCCTGAACTTCATTCCTTGTGTCGGAAAGTTTTGATGTAATGTCTGAAAGAGTTGATGACGCAGTATCTATCATTGCGTAAGTCGCATTGAATTTTTCCGCTGTTATGCCGGTGTTGCTTGAAATGAGCTTTGAGATATCGGCAAGTGTTTCTGACAGAGTTTTCACATGCAGAATGATATCCTTAAGATTTTTTGTCCTCGACTGGATAGTCTTACTCAGGACATCCTCTCTTGATCTTATCTGAACGACCTTTCTTTTTATCCAGATCACGAGAAATGTTAAAAATGCTATGACAAGAAGCGTCTTGAACCATAATGTCTGCCAGAAAAAAGGTTCAATTCTGAATTTTAGAGAAGTGCCTTCGGTGTTCCAGACATTATCATTGTTTGCTGCAATGACCTTGAATGTATAGTCACCGGGTTCAAGGTTCGTGTAAAAAGTATACCTTTTCCCCTCAGCTTCTTTCCATTTGTCATCAAATCCGTCGAGCATATATTTAAATGAAACCTGATCGGGGAAAAGATAGCTGAGCGCAGTAAATTCAAATGAAACAGTTGCTGTGCCTGCCTCGAAAATTATTTTCTCATCAGGCATTACCTGATAAATGACATCATCTCCTTTCACAGATACGATATGAACAGGAGGAACAACACCGTTAATTATAGTGTCAGACGGATCAACAACGGCCGCACCTTCGGCAGTGGGAATCCATATTTTACCATCACTCGATCGCCATATGTTCGGCTGGGTTCCTCCGTTGCATTCAGGGGTCAGCAATCCATCCTTAAATCCGTAAGTTTTGGGGGTTACGACAGGAACTTTGCCTTGAAGAAAATCTTCGAGATCTCTTTTTTCTATATACTTGATCCCTTTGTTTGAAGTCAGCCAGAGACCTCCCGTCCTGTCTTCGATGACATCAAAGATCTTTCTGGTATCAATACCTTTTTTCCGGTCAATTGTAATCGCCCCCATGCTTTTTTCATAAACTGTAAGCCCGTTATCGGTTGCAAAAATGATCTTGCCGTCTGATGCCGGATATACTGACAGCGTGGCGATATTTTCAAGGTTCGTGAAATCTTTCACAAGAGTTTCGCCCTGTATTCTGAAAGCACCGTTGTGAGTTCCTATCCAGATATTTCCTGATCTGTCCTCGGCAATTGACGAGATATTCATTCCATCAGTTCCCGGGAAAAGTTTGAACGGAGGATTTTCTTCCATGTAAAGAAGACCTTTCGTCTGTGTTCCGACCCAAAGAACTCCTCTTGAATCCTTGAAAATAGCCGGTATGAGCTTTTCTATCACACCGTCAGAATCAGAATAGAGACGCGTTTCATTATCATCAATTTTAAGTATTCCCTTGCCGTAGACGCTGGCCCACAGAGGGCCGTTCTTTTCCTGAAACAGAGAAAGTATCGTGTCATATTTAGCAAGGTGGTCACCGAAAGTATACTGCTTTATCTTGTTATCTTTCAGTTTATAAAGAGCTCCGCCCCAGGTGCCTATCCACATTCCGCCGTCAGAACTTTCAGTTATCGGAAATATTACGGGCTCCGAAAGACCGTTCTTCCTTCCATAAGTGATGAACTTGCCTTCCTTCAACCTGTGAAGGGCAGAACCCCTTGTTCCTATCCATAAACTTCCTTCATGATCGGAAATTATTGCAACTGCATGATTTATGGGCAGCCAGTTTGACTTACTGTCCTCTTCATTGCAAATTCTGAAAAATCCATCATTCAGAGTGCCCACATAAACACATTTGTGGGAATCAAGATAAATAGCACTGACCATCTTGTCCCCGAACTGATTTTTCTTATACGGAAAAACATCTCCGGTCATCGGGTTGAAACTGTATATTCCGCCACCCATTGTTCCTATTATAAAATTTTTGGGACTTTCAAAATAGACAGTGTTAATTTCGTAACTCAGCTTCAGAACTTCCTTTGCAGTAGACCCTTCTATTTTCGAAAGATAGTTGTAAGTGGCGACCCAGACCGTATCATCCTTTGTCTTGCCGATGAATTTGACATTATTATTTGGAAGTCCCGCTGATTTATCTATCAGTGAGATACTTTCATCCGGTTTTATGAGAACCACTCCTGACCTTGCAGTGCCCAGATAGAGCATGCCGTTGAGAGTCTGCACACCGTACTTGACTGCGTTCTCAGGGAGACCGTTTTTTGTATCATAGACAGTGAATTTATCGTTTTCATAATTAAGCTTCACAAGACCGCCGCCGTTGAAACCGACCCACAAGTGAGGAGTTTTGTTGTCCTCAATGATAAATCCCGTGTTGTGTGTTTCGATCGGAAGAACTGAATCATCATAGAGTTTGAATTTCAGCCCGTCAAACTTGACAAAACCCTCTTCAGTTCCCATCCAGAGATATCCGTCCCTGGTCTGTGTTATGCAAGTTACGCTGTTCTGAGGCAAACCCGAGGAATTGTCCCATTTATCGATCATGAACTGGTTAAGTGAAACATCTTTTGAAAGTCCGCTCACAGTTATCGTTGAAATAAAAATAAAAACTGAAATAAATCTTTTCACGGCACGCACCTGTCAATAATTAAACTGCAAAATAGTATGAAAAAATGAATTAAATCTCAAGTTATTTATATTTTCTTATAATATCAGGGAATCTATCTGAAAAAATGACGGCCGTCGCCGCTGTCAACATTAAAAGACCTGCAAAGAAATGTGCTGACAGTGTCTCATTGAGAAAGATTGCCGAAAAAAGAACTGCAAGAGCCGGCTTGAGCATGAAAATGATCGAAGAACTTACCGCTGTAAATCTTTTGATTGTTTCAAAGAATGTAACATACCCCGCCCCCGTAACGACAAAACCCAGATAAAGAAATGCCAATGTTCTGGAAACATTAAAGAATTCAGCAGAAGGAACGAAAGATATATCTGCCGCTGACATAAAAATAAAGTTTGCAGTAAGACCCGAAAAGAATGATGTCAGATTTACCGCAAAAGGGTCGATCTTGGAAACGGTACTTTTGCTTAGAACAGTGTATGCCGCAAACACGATAGCTGCGGAAAGAGCGAAAAGTGCACCCGAATTGATAATAAACCCTTTTTCTGCCATAATAAAAGCAACCGCACCTACACCGGTGAATATTCCGATACTTTTCCTAAGCGAAAATTTCTCTAACCCCAGAACACTTGATATGAGCATGACAAAAACCGGATTCGAGCAGAAAATCGTTGCCGATGTTGCCGCAGAGCAGTGCTTTACAGATATCTGAAGTATGCTCATGGCAAGGAAAGTATTTAATATTCCTAAAGAAATTACAGCCAGCCAGTCTTTTTTATTAAAATGCATGATCTCTTTAAATCTTTTTTTCATCCCCGGATAGAATAAAAAGAACAAAAACCCTGCTGCAAAACGCCAGAAAGTAAGAGCAAACGGATCAATATGCCCCATCAAAGGTTTTGAAACTGCTTCCATCGAAGCAAAAATTATGAGAGTTAAAATAAAATAGAGCATATATCCTTATCAAAAAAAACAATCTGATACGGTGATATATCATTTTATGTAAAAGTCAATGTTAGCTCTGAGAGCAAAAATATTGACAATCATCAGACAGATTGTACAATCGGCTGTCAATTTGCCGGAGTGGTGAAATTGGTAGACGCACTGGACTCAAAATCCAGCGGGGGCAACTCCATGCCGGTTCGATCCCGGCCTCCGGCACCACCTCAAAAAAGCTTTTTATTTTTTTAGTTTATCAAAATGTTGATTTTTAATACTCTCTTATTAAAATCCCCCCTGTTATTTTTTTGGAATCTTTTTTGTGGGGTTTATAAATGTTTCAAGACATCAGAAAAAAAAGCAGTTCGATTCTCGTATCTCTTATGTTTGCCGCCATCATCGTAACCTTCGTTATATCTTTCGGGCCTGGTGATGATGCAGGGTGCAGTTCTTCAGCTCAGAATTATGCCGCATCAGTTAACGGCGAACTCATAACCACTTCAGAGTTCCGTTTTTCCTATTCGAACATGTATGATTACTATCAGCGGATCTTCAGGGATTTCAACAATGAAATGGCCGCTCAGTACAAGCTTTCCGAAAAAGCTATGGACGGACTTATCGGTGAAATACTTCTTGCACAGGAGGCAAAATCCCTCGGATTCAAAGTTTCCGATGAAGAAGTGAGAAAAGAGATAATGGAAACACCGTATTTCCAGCAGAACGGTGCTTTTGACAGGGATTCATACAACAAAATGGTTCAGTTCACACTTAACACAACTGTTTCAGATTACGAACACAAAGTGCGTCTTCAGCTTTTAAGCAGAAAGCTCAGAAGTTTCCTTTTCCAGAGCATTGATATTTCTGAAACAGAAGTTCTTGATGAATTCACATCATCTGATGAAAAGATGGATGCTTTTGTCTATTCCATACTTGAATCTTCTCTCAAGGATGAAATAAAGAACAAGATCAAAGACGAGATCTCTGATGATGAAGTGAAGACATTCCTTGAAGCCGATCTCACAAAGGTTAAGCTGACATTTGAAGACAATGTTTCAAAATACAGCAAAAAAGACGGAAGCGGTCAAACTCTTTTTGAAGACGTTAAAGTTGATGTTGCTAAAGATATAATGCTGAAAGACAAGATCGCTGCTAAAATGAAACTTGATTCTGAAGCAGTTTTTACCGCAGTTAAAGAAAATCCGTCAATAACTACCGAAGATATCTCAAAGAAATTTCCTGACTGGAACATTTCAAGAAAAGAGGTTCCCGGTGTAGTTAAGAATGCAAAATTTGTTCAGGGTGTTGGATTCAGCCCGAAATTTGTCGAAAAGCTTTTTGGATCTACTGAACCGGGTGTACTTGACAGTGTTTTCATAACTGAGGAAGGGAACCATGTCATTGCGGGAAGAATTAAACATGTTCCGGCAGATATGGAAAAATTTGAAAAAGACAAGGGAAACATAAAGGAAAGACTTAAAACTACAAAGAAAGCACAGATACTTGAAAACTATGTAGACCAGTTGAGAGACAAGGCCACAGTTTCAATAAACGAGAACTTCCTTAAAATATACTCATCTCCCGCTCAAGCTGAATGATCTGTAAATGACCAGTGAGAAATTCATCACTATCCTTTCCACGGCAATAGTTTTAATAACGATAGTTTTTTCGTCAGTTGTTTTTGTAAAAGAGCTTGTTAAGCCGTCTGATGTGCTGGAAAGGACCTTGCTGGACAACTGCCGTGAGAACAAGTTTCCTGAAGATAAGATCAATGATGAAAATGAACTTGAAAACATTGCGTCTGACTGTGTTTTCATATCAGACGAACTTGCCGAATCATCAGAATTCACCAAGAAATTTAAAAACTTGCAGCATCTGAAGAAATTTGATTATCTTTTCCTTGGGAAAAAAGGCATCCTTCTAAAAAGAAATACCGTTGATCATAAAAAAGATGCGGAATACATATATAAATGTTTTAAAGACGCCGCATGTTCCGACCAGGGATCTGATGAAAGCATTACCATTACCTATTTAATGCAGGACAGCAAAGGTGAAGTTGCAATATCGACAACCTATAACGATCTGCCTGCACACCAGACAGTTAAAAACTTTAAAAAACTTTATAAAGAGATTTCTGCCATCAAAAAACTTTCAGGTGATTTCAGGCTCACGCTCCTTTTTCATAAAAACTATACCTACATCGAAAATAAAACTCCTGAACATGTCATTCCGCTGCTCAAAAGGAAGATCGATGGATTATTCCTTAAGTCACGGGGAGCAAAGATCAGAGTTCTTCCGTGGGAATATTCCGACAATCCTGTAAATGTACTCGACAGAAAAGGCCGTCAGTACGGTCTTGATAAAGAAGAATATAAAAAGGACGAAGCGTCCGTATATCATTACCGGACTGTTCAGTTTATAGAAAAGAACGGTGAAATGGTGCCATGGCTTGGAATTTACAACGATAAAAAAAGTAATTATTCCGACAATCTTGCCATCAGGATGATTTCAAAACATCTTAAGAACATTCAATCCTCCGACGGTTCTTTTCCTGCTGAAATGAACATATTTGACGGTGTTGACAAAGGATCAAAAGACAACCTTAATATTCAGGCGGAAACAGCCATTGCACTTTTCAAAGCTTCTGCCGTTCTAAAAGACGGCGCTCTTGCTGATTCAGCAGTAAAAGCTGTCGGATATCTTATAAAAAAGAACCTTTCGGCTGAAGTTTCATCAGCTCTTCTTCTATATATTCTCTCTCTTTGCGGTGACCAGTGCTCTCTTGATGAACATGCTGAAAAAAAAGATGAGCTTGTGAAATTTTTCAGTGACATGGCAAACATCAGAAAAAGCATAGCTGATAATCCGGTATATTCAGGCATTTTCCTGAACGCATTTTCAGCATCATCAGAAAAATTAAAAGATCAGGAAATTGAACTTCTGAAAAACGCTCTTGATAAATATTCCGGACTCAACCACTCTGACAAGCTGAGATTCATTTCATATTTAATGTGGACCGATTACAAGAAAGATTCAGAAACATTTGAAATGGTTAGAAGTTTTGTCAACCGCGAAACTGTATTTATTAAAGAAAGTCTTTTCGATGACCGCGGTTTTAATGATTTCAGCGGAAGTTTTATGTCATCAGCAAAAAAGAGTATTCCTGATACAGCCATTTCAGTTCTTATCGCATCAGGTCTGTCAAGGGCTGTTTCTAAAGACTACCACAACGATTTTATATTTGAAACCGAATCACTTTCGGGTAATTTTCTAAGATTTCTGATCGTTACGGATGATGATTTCCCGAACTGGGGCTCATCAAAAGCGAAAAGTTCGGTGCAGGGAGGAGTGAGAGTTTTTCCCGGAGCAGGAACTGTGAAGCTTGCAAACAGCACAAGAGTTCTTGAGTATTTTGTCAACAGGGCAATAAAAGGAAGGGCGCGATGAACGGATTTATCTGTAAGATCTGCGGGGCATGCTGTAAGGGCGAAGGTTCGGTCTTTTTATATCCTGACGATGTTAAAAGGATCGCTGAAAACCTTTCAATGACACTCCAGGAGACCATAAATAAATATACCGAATATGTTATGATGGAAACTATTGAGAAAAGCGGATCGTACTCATACCTCCCCTTTCTTATACTTAAAAAAAATAAAGGGGCATGTGTTTTTTCCAATTCAAATCTTTGCGAAATACATAAATTCAAACCTTTCCAGTGTATGCACACCCCTTTTGTTTCAGAGTTTTTCTCTGATGAATCGTGGCGCAAACAGTTGATGGCCGAGTGCCCTGCATTGGGTAAAATGAAAAAAGAGGATTTCGCAGTGTATGCCGCAACAGGCGAAATGTCTGAAAAAGCGGAGCAGGATTACTATCTTCTCCTGAAAGAGAACAGCTTTAATCTCGAAAAGATCCTGAGTGTGAAACTGGGGACACCTGAAATTCTGACATATCATGACTGATCTTACGACTACAAAACAGAATACAATACAGGAATGGGACATTATCATGAACTGGATCGGCGAAAAAGCCATCTCGGAATATGGTAAAAGATCTCTTTTCAGACAGGATGCCTTAAGCCGGGCTGAATCAGTAAAAGAATTTGAAATGATCGTGGAGGCATCCACTCTTTCCGAAACATCAAAGGGTGTTTTCTCTTTTAATCTTGATTCCGTGACCGGTGTTGTTGAACGGTTTGAGAAGAACGAGCCGCTTGAAGCAAAAGACTATAGGATCATTGGTGATTTTCTTGGTTCAATAAGAAAATCGGGCGAAGAGATAAAGAAAGAGAAATGGGCTTCCGGAATTAATTTGATACTTCCTGCCGATTTTGACATAAGTTTTGAAATGACGATCAAGCAGTGCATAACTGACAAAGGGGAAGTCAGTTCAAATGCCACACCTGAACTTGCAAAAATAAGGAAACAGCTTTCAGACACCCATAAACACATCGGGATCGAGATCAAAAAAATGATCTTAAGCCCTGAATACAGCTCATATCTTCAGGAAGACTGGTTCACGGTAAGAGACGACAGATATGTGCTTCCGTTCAAATCAGTTTTCAAAAGAACAATGAAAGGGGTCATTCACAACTACAGCAGAACGGGGCAGACAGCGTTCCTTGAACCGCTTCCTCTGATCGAACATAACAACGCTCTCTCCCTTCTTGCGGCAAAGGAACTTGAAGAGATAATCAAGGTCTTAAAAGAGCTTCGCGGACTTGTATACAGAAAATATGAGTATCTTAAAAAATGTATTGAAACCGCCCTGCATCTTGAAAACATCTATACAAAGCATAAATGGATGAAAGAATACGGATGTGTCATACCTGAATTTACTGATCGTGAGCTGAGAATAGAGAGCGGATGGTATCCGCCTGTGTTTCTTACTGCCGGTAAGTCACTCGTGAAAAACGACTTTATTTTTAATGATGAAGAGAAAATAATGGTCGTGAGCGGACCCAATGCCGGAGGTAAAACAGTGGCATTAAAGACTGTGGCTGCAATAGCTCATCTTTCTGTCAGGGGCTTTCCAGTCCCCTGCTCTTTTGCTAAGATCCCGTTTTTTAATGAAATCTTTATAATTCAGGGTGACAACCAGAGTGCTGTTTCGGGTGAATCAAGTTTCTCAAGCCATTTGAAACTGCTTTCCGAAACATCAAGGGCAGTCACTGAAAAAAGTCTTGTGCTGATAGACGAAATAGGAACAGGTACTGATCCTCTTCAGGGCGGAGCGATAGCAAGGGCATATCTTGAATTCATTGCGGAAAAGAACTGCCATGCCGTCGTGACAAGCCATCTTGCCGAAGTTAAGTCCATCGCACTTGAAAACAAAAAGTTCATTCCTGTCGCAATGGGTTTTGATACCGGATCTGATAAACCGACATACAAATTTTCTTATAACATCGTCGGCAGCAGTAACGCTTTGTCGTTAGTAAAAAAGATCGGTTTCCCTGCAGAATTTGTTACAAAGCTTGAAAACCTTCTTTTCGCAAAAGAGAACAGCATCGAGCCATTAATAAACCGCCTCAGGAAAAAAGAAGAGGAGCTTGACCGGCTTAAAGAAGAAACTGAACAGCTCCGCACTGCCGCAATTATTGAAAGGGAAAATGCCGCCGCAATAAAGATAAGTCTTGAGAAAAAAGAAAAACATTTTGAGGCAAGTCGGCTAAATTCATTAAAGAAACTTGTCGAAATGGAGGAGATGGAATTGAAAAAGAAAATCTCTGCTGTTGATAAAAAAGATGCCCCTGTGAAAGTGGCACTGATCAAAAAGGAAAAAGAGAGCATTCAGGATGCCATAAACAGGCAGAAAGTTTCTCTTGATGAAAAAAAAGGTGAGAAACTTGCAGATGTCGCAGGGTCGATAATCCCCGGCAAAACGATAGTTTATGACAAACTTCTCAAGATAGAAGGGATACTTCAGCAGGTAAAAAACGGAAAAGCAGAATATATCTGTAATGGTAAAATGCTCGTTTCCCCTGTTGAACGGCTGATCGTCCTGAAAATGGAATCCGGGGTTAAGACATCATCATCAAAGAACCCTGTTGAATCAAAGTATGCCGAAACATGCGATGTGAGAGGTCTGTTTGTTGAAGATGCCGCTGAAAAGATCGAAAAAGCGCTTGACAATGCTTTCGGAGGCGGAGCCGCGTCTCTGACAATAATTCACGGTCACGGTTCAGGGAAACTTAAAAAATTCATCCGCGACACACTCCCCTCCTTCCAGAAAAGATACCGTTTTGAATTCAATTCAGGGACCAGTGAAGAAGGCGGTGACGCAGTTACAGTGATCAGATTTTCAAAATAGATCCGAGGTGTTAAATTGAACAATATTTCAAAAATAATAAAAGAGCGACCGTTGCTTTTTGACGGAGCAATGGGAACATCCATTATTAATTTCGGGTTGACTGCCGATGATTATCACGGACATATCAACTGTAATGACTACCTTTCGATAAGCCGTCCGGATGTCATAACTTCCATTCACGAGGCATATCTTGAGTCCGGCTGCGATATAATTGAGACCAACTCTTTCGGATCGAATCCCCTTTCATTTTCCGAGTTCGGTATCGCTGACAAGGCATTTGAAACGGCAAAAGCCGCCGCCATGACAGCAAAAAAAGCCGCATTAAAGTTTTCAACTGATTCAAAGCCGCGGTTTGTTTCCGGTTCAGTCGGTCCCGGAACAAAGCTTCCGACTCTTCTTCAATCAGATTTTGACACACTCTATAATTCATATCTCATTCATTTTTCAGCACTTATCGAAGGGGGAGTAGATCTCTTCCAGATTGAGACATGTCAGGACCTTCTCCAGATAAAATCGGCACTTGCCGCCTGTTACGACGCAATGAAAAAATATCGGTGTGATCTGCCCGTTATAGTTCAGGTGACAGTTGAAAAGAATGGCAAGATGCTTCTTGGCACAACTCTTGAAACTGTTGTAACCGCTCTTTCAGGATTTGATCTTTTTGCTCTCGGGCTCAACTGCGGAACAGGCCCTGAAGGAATGTATGAAAGCATAAAAACACTTAAAAAGATATCCCCCTTCCCTGTTTCAGTTCTTCCAAATGCAGGATTTCCTGAACTTATCAACGGAAAACTTCAGTATTCGCTTTCAGCGGAAAAATTCGGAGAACACATCGGTTTTTTTGTTAAAGATCTCGGTGTGGAAATTGTAGGCGGCTGTTGCGGAACAACTCCCGAGCACATCAGATCTGCTTACGGAAACATCAACGATTTCAAAATGATGGCTCAAAAATATCCTCTGGCTGGATCGGCTGTATGTTCAACATTTGCAGTGAGTGAACTTGATGTGGAACTAAAGCCACTCATCATCGGTGAAAGGGCAAACGCAACAGGATCAAAGGAATTCAGAGAAGCTCTTCTTTCCGGTGATACTGACGGGATGATGGACATTATTTCATCTCAGCAGTCAGAGGGCTCGCACATAATCGATCTTTCAGTCGGATATGCCGGAAGGAATGAATTGGAAGATATGGCACAGCTTGTAAAACTTATCAACCGTGATGTCCCGACACCTCTTTGCATTGATTCGACAGATCCGCAAACAATTGAAACGGCTCTTAAATGTTACGGAGGGAAAGCTCTTATCAACAGCATTAATTTTGAAGATGGTGGGGTAAAAGCTGAGAAAATATTAACACTTGCGAAAAAATACGGTGCGGCGGTCATAGGACTTACAATTGATGAAACAGGGTTGGCTGAAACAGTTGAAAGGAAAATGGAAGTCGCAGAAAGATTGATAAATTCAGTTCTTAAAGCAGGGTTGCACAGATCAGATCTTCTTATTGATACCCTTACCTTCACTTTGGGTTCGGGTGATCCGAAATATTTTAATGCCGCAGTTGAAAGCTTTAAAGCTGTAAAAAAAATAAAAGAGCTTTACCCTGATGTTTTTACAGTTCTCGGGGTCAGCAACTGTTCTTACGGTTTAAAGCCGAAAGCGAGAAAAGTGCTTAATTCCGTTTATCTTTTCCATGCAGTGAAATGGGGACTCGACGCTTCAATTTTTCATGCCGGCAAAGTAGTTTCTCTTGACTGTGTCGAAAGCAGTGCAAAGAAAATTTGTGAAGATCTGATATTCAACCGTAGATCAGATGGATATGACCCGTTACACGAACTTATAAACTATTTTGAAAACGATAAGCTTCAAGATGAAAAAAGCAGTGCCGCCGCTTCACTTGATCCTTCTGAAAAACTTTTCTCTCATGTCATTGAAGGGAAAACAAAAGGGCTTGAAGAAACTGTAAGCGAGCTTCTTGAAACCACTGAGCCACTTGAAATAATTAACAATATTCTTCTGTCTGCGATGAAACAGGTCGGTGTAAGGTTCCAGAACGGAACGACCCAGCTCCCGTTTGTGCTGAAAAGTGCTGAAGTGGTAAAAAAGGCATGCTCGATAGTTGAGCCGCACATAAAATCGGGTGAGGTTAACAAAAAAGGGACCATCGTTCTTGCAACTGTTAAAGGTGACATCCACGACATCGGCAAAAATCTGGTTGACATCATTCTTTCAAATAACGGATATACTGTTCACAATATCGGAACTGACAGGTCTGCGGCAGAAATAGCGGCGGCAGTTGACAAGATCAGGCCTGATGCGGTGGGATTGAGTGCGCTTCTAGTTAAAAGTGCTCTTGAAATGAAAAATGTCGCCCAATTCCTTTCTTCAAACGGAATGGAGATTCCTCTGATCTGCGGCGGAGCGGCGCTGACAAATGATTTTGTGGAAAAAGAGGTCTCCCCTCTTAACAGAAAAAGTGCCTATTATGCAAACGATGCATTTGAAGCGATGAACATACTGGAAAAACTAAAGAATGGATAATGGTTTAAATTTATTTGAGAACATTCAATTTTCCGATATTCTTGCCCACTTAAACAAAGGTGTTCTTTTCAGGTCAAGATGGCAGTTATCCGTTTCTGAAGGGGAAAAAGAACTTGAAAGGATATTAGAGGAATACCACACCGGGCAGCTTGTAATAAAAGGGGTCTGCAAAATAATCACTAATGAAAAGAAAGGATATTTTGCAGTAACAGTCGGAAGTTCGGGGCATGAAAAGGCACTTGAAATATACAAAATGGACAGGTATTTTGACTATTTTCTTTTCAACGGACTTCTCAG
>JAGOEX010000111.1 GCA_017997475.1 bacterium | reverse complement strand
GCTGTCGTTACCAGACAAGGTTCTTTCATGGCTGACAGTCCTATATTTCTGAAAAAAGATTTTCAGATCGCAGACATTGCAAAACCCGATTTTGAACTGCTTATGAAAAAGTTTGATGAGACTTCAAAAGATCCGAAGTTCAAACTTGGAGATCCGTCAGTTTTCGGTGAAGGACTTACAATACTCAGGTCGTATCAGTGTCCCTACACAGAAAAAAATGTCAAAAGCATTCTGGAAACCGCAAAAAAGAAATTTCATCTGAAAACAACGCTGATAGATGTGAACGACCCTGTCACTGCTCAGAGTTCGCCATCACCTTTCGGCACTTTCTGCATGATCTACAACGGCAGGATCATAAGCCATCATCCAATCAGCAACACAAGATTTGAGAATATTATGAGTAAACTTCTATGAAAATTAAGAATTGTGCAAGAGCTGCTTGCACAAAAAATTTATATATTGACCAAATTCGCATGAATATTGTCAATGAATTGACCAAATTAATCATAATTGGGGCAATAGCTTTATTTGTGCCTGAAAACTTTCTTGAATTTGTACTGTGATGAGAGAAGGAGAATTCCTGATGATGAGAGGGAGTGAAAGTAAAAGAAATGGAAAACTGACTTGAGGAAAAAATGGAAATAAGAAAAGACGACTTTTTTTATGAAGTTGATTTGAACAAGGAATATGAATTTGACAATATAATTATAAAAAAAGAAGGCATCGTTCTTAAAAAAGAGGACGGTTTTTTAATTCAATGGGATAATGTGTACAGCATTAAGAATGGCACTATCCGATGTTTTATTGATGAGCAGTGGTGTTTTATTGAAAAAGACAATCGTAACAGTTTTAAGCCGATGTTTGAAAATTCTCCGGATATTGCAAAAGCTTTCTGGGATAGAATGGTTGTTGAAAGATTTAAGGAAAAGGGCTTCATCGAAGGAACTGTTTTCCAGCCTGAATCAATTTTTAACAGAATCAGAATTCTTGAGGTTTTTCCTTCGGTACTTTCGTTTATTGCAATATCCATAATCTTTTATTTTGTCTTTAGAAATGAGGATATGTACACAATTTTTCTATTCTCAGCTACTCCGGTAATAGTTTTTATGCTGGTTGCTGTGAAAGTATATTTCAACAATAGGGGAAGGAGATATTACAGTTGGAGACTGGACAAAAATGGCATTAGGCTTTATAAAAAGTTTTCAGAAACAGGAGTTAGTTATGATATATTCAAAAACAAACCAGCT
Source organism: bacterium (assembly GCA_017997475.1). Lineage (GTDB taxonomy): Bacteria > UBP6 > UBA1177 > UBA1177 > UBA1177 > JAGOEX01. The sequence continues at coordinate 7,700 of JAGOEX010000111.1, read as the reverse complement.
GTAAACGATTTGTTTTTCCCAAAGAGTTTAATTATAAAACTGCTTTTTCTTTCCATCTGCAAATTTGATGAAGATCTGCTGAAAGATACATATTTGATTGAAAAAGTTAAGTGGATAAAAAATTATCTGGCTAAGAAAAATGAAAAAGGAGAGTTGAATGCCGGAAATTGATTTAAATACCATTCTTATTATTGGTGGAGCGATTTTATCTGTTGTCATTTTAAGAGTGTATTTTGTGCCGCGGTGGAGCATCTTTTATGAAAAATATACGACTTCTTATAAATTAGCAATGCAGTTTATTAAAGAGAATCAGGAGCTTAGAGAGAATATTGGTGAACTATTTGAAGTGAAGTCTATTCCCCATGGTGAATTCAATCAGAGGATACTCACTTATAAATTTGAGATAATTGGAGAAAAAGAAACTGGGATTCTTACAATAAAAATGGCACCAAAATATGAGTGGTATATATACAGAGTTATTCTTGAATTTAATGGCAAAGAATTTTTGATCTTTAAAGAAGATGAATAAGAAAAGCCATCACCCTTTACTTTTCACCAGAAATCAGAAAAACAATAATTTTAAAATGTTGTAAAAAAGCATCATAAAGTAAATATCACTTGCCTAATGTAGCAAATAAGCTACAATAATTTTGAATGTGTGTTGCGGAGGTTGTGATTATGGCAAAAAACTGGATTGCTATGGCTGATCCTGAAATAGTTAATGAAATATGTCAAGCAGTAAAGCAAATGCGGATAAATAAAAATATTTCTCAGCAGCAAATTGCTGATATTGCCGGGCTTGACAGAACAACAATAAGCAGAATGGAATCGGGTCGGGCAGTGAATCTGCTTACTTTGGTTACTGTTCTCCGGGCGCTTGATAAACTTGATATTCTTAATGTTTTCAAGCCAGAGCAGGTCATAAGCCCCATCAAACTCCTGAAAGAGGAGGAGAAAAAGAGAAAAAGGGCGAGCAAAAAAAGAAAAAATGTTAAGAAAAATGCTGAAGAAGATTCAATTTGGTAAATATCTCCTTATTTTAATGTTTTCGTGGATTGTGAAGTTGCCACAAAAATGAACATAAAAAAACCACTTGAAATAATTGAACAAGTTGAAGATTCAATCGGCAGATGGAATGAGTTTGCTAAAATTGCGGAAGTTGGAAAGGATTTTATGGAAAAATTCAAAATATTATTTTTGTAAGCCATACCTGACAAAAACGGAATTATCCATCTCCCTGCGTGGGAATTTGTGAAGTGAACTTGTAATTCCACGGAATCTAATTCCTTAAAATATTGCAATTTCGCGGAATACAATTCCCTGAAATTTGACAATTTCGCGGAATTGAGTATTCTGGACATCTGTTTTTTTATGGAGGGAGCCATGATTCCGAGAGCTTATGACAATCTTGATAATTATTTGAAAAAAGGAAAGGTTCTGGTTATTTTCGGTCCAAGACAGGTTGGAAAGACAACGCTTTTAAAGAACTTTTTATCAAAAACGCATCTTAAATACCGTTTAGATAATGGTGAGGATTTCCGGATCGCAGAGCTTTTTTCATCAAGAGATCCCGACAGAATTTCTGAATATGCTAAAGGATATGAACTTGTTGTGATAGACGAAGCTCAGAAAATCCCCGATGCCGGTTCAGGACTTAAAATGCTCATAGACAACAATCCTGATTTGATGGTTATTGCAACTGGTTCTTCCTCTTTTGATCTTGCAGGAACTGTCGGAGAACCTCTGACTGGAAGAAAAAGGACTTTGACCATGTTTCCTGTCTCTCAGATTGAGCTTTCAGAAATGTTCAACAGATATGACCTGAAAGATATGCTTGAAGAATTTCTTATTTACGGATCATACCCTGAAGTTGTTGAAGCAAAGTCAAAAGATGAGAAGTCACGAATAGTTACAGAGCTTACACATTCATATCTTCTTAAAGACATCATAGCTTTTGACCGAATAAAGAACAGCCGTGTGATCTTTGATCTTCTCCGGCTTCTCGCCTTTCAGACAGGGAGCGAAGTTTCACTTTCTGAAATTGCAAAAAACTTAGGAATTGATGGAAAAACAGTTGGACGATATATTGATATTCTCGAAAAATCGTTTGTCATATTCCGCCTTACCGGTTTCAGCAGAAATCTCAGGAAAGAGATCGTCAAAAAGAACAAGTATTATTTTTATGACACTGGAATAAGAAATGCTCTGATAGCCAATTTCAATCCACTTGATATAAGAAACGATGCGGGAGAACTTTGGGAAAATTTTGTATTAATTGAAAGATTTAAAAGAAATACATATAAAAATGAAATACTTAACAGCTATTTCTGGAGAACATGGAATCAGCAGGAAATTGATCTTGTTGAAGAAAAAGGGGGGTGGCTATCCGGATATGAGTTCAAATATGGAAAGAAAACTCCGAAAGCTCCGGATCTCTGGACTGAAACTTACAGTAACGCATCATTTGAAGTGATAAACAGAGAAAATTACTTTGATTTTATTTTGTGATCTGTTTTGCCTCAGGACCGGAAGGGAAAGGACAATGGATTTAAGAAAGCAGTTTCAAGCTGAGTTGTTTACAAAAGTTTCAAAGGGTTTTGATCAGTCAGGTCCGCAGTTTTTTTCTTATTTTGGAAAAGTTCTCGCTGATATTGCCGGTATTAATTGCGGGTTTACGGTTCTTGATGTCGGTTGCGGTCGCGGTGCATCTCTCATCCCTGCCGCAAAACTTGTTGGAAACACTGGGAAAGTTGTCGGAATTGACATTGCGGAGGGAATGATAACTGAGCTTGAAAAAGATGTTGAAAAACTGAATCTCAAAAACATTGAACTGATTACCGGTGACATTGAACAGTTTGAATTCAGCGACAGATTTGATGTTATTCTCTGCGGTTTTTCAATTGCCGCATTCCCTGATCCGGACAGGGTTTTTAATAAATTCAGACAAATTCTTAAGCCGGATGGATCAGTTGCTGTTTCAAATTGGCATAAAGATGCCCATAAAGGGTGGGAATGGATGTCAAAAGCCATTGGAGATAACATAACTTCAGTTGATACGCTCTTAAAAACAACTGGCGAAGAGTATGAATTTGACACCAGTGAAACTATGCACATATTCTTAAAAAAAATGGGACTGAAAAACATTGAGGTTTCAGTGATTGAATCGTTATTTCATTTTAGAAATGAAGAGGAGTGGTGGGAGAATTCACTTAATAACGGAATGAGGGGCACTCTTGATAGAATGGACGATAAGTCATTGAGAAAATTCAGAAAAACTGCTTTCGTAAAACTATCTGAAATGAAAACTGAAAAAGGAATTCCATATCCTGCGAAAGTGATATCAGGGGTTGGGCAAAACAGCTAATTTTTTCTTGCGATGTTGTTTCTGGTAATATTATAAGTTTTAGGTCCGTGCTCGATTTCTGTATTCAAATCATATTTCTGTTTTTCAGCTTTTTTTACAATTTCAGCTACTTTGTTTTTCATGTCAGAGTCTTTTCTTACAGCTTCCATTGCGTGTTGTATAGCCATCTCAGGCATTTCTTTTTCAAGAGCGATCTGTGCCAGTTTCAGATGTGTCACGGGAGAATTTTCTGTCAGTTCAAGAATGTTGTCGATGACATTTTCCAGCTTTGACTCATCGAGCAGGAGCATGTCGTTCTTTTCAAGAGCATTGAAAAGAGAGTTTGTTTTTTCTTCTTTGAGCTTTTCGGAAATTTCGTTCTTAAAGTCGAGATATTCTTTGTTGTCAGGATCAAGGTGGAGAGCGATAAGGATCTCGTTGTATGCCTGCTGGATCTTTTTATCATAAAGAAGTTTCATTGCGATTCCAAATCTTTCACTTGCTCTGTCTGAGCTCGTTTTTATCTTCTTTGTTTCTTCATCAGTTTTTCTTGAGCGGGATATAGAAATCAGAAAAGTGTCATATTTTTTTCTTATATCGGGGTCTTCTATCTGGGAAGCCGTTCGAATGGTCTCTCTTGCTTTTGTAAGTTTCTGAAAATAGTTTCCAAGATCGATTCCTTCAAAATTCTTACCTGCAAAAAGCTGTCTGTAGCAGTTGCATCGTTTGGCTATCTTTTCCTGAGGAGCATTGTATGATTCAGGTATGTTAAGTATCTTGTAATAATTGATGTTCTTTCCGTAATAATAGAGAAACAGGATCTCCTTTTTAAGATTTTCGGGCAGTTGAGGTGCTTCTGAAAGTTCAGAATTATCAAATTTAATTGTTCCGTAGTCACGAAAATCTCTTCCTTCATTAAATTCAATTTTCTTTGATACAGAATTATCTGATTCAACCGCACCCCTTGCAATAAATGAGATAATCGTTTTTTCAAATTCCTGTCTGCTCATTATTCCGGAAACAACTTTATAAAGATCTTCAAAGCTTATCCATGAGCTTGTAATTTTTGAGGCAATAAATGCTTCATTAGAAGACTTGATACCGAAAAGTTCCTGACATTTAGTCCTGATACTGTTTATGGATGTCATCGGTTTCTCCCTTACTTTAAAACATTATACTAAATAGAAAACTTACATAACAAGATTGATTTGTCAAATTTTACACATAACATTTACTTTTTAATTCAAAAATCTTTTTTTTGATTATGAAACGAGTCAGAATATAATCTGTCCGATATTTTCTTTGTTAAACGGGAGTAGGTCATGAAAAATTGTAATTGCGGCAGCGGAAAGAGTTTTGCAGAGTGTTGTGAGCCGGTATTGAAGGGAAAGAGGAAGCCGGTGACAGCGGAAGAGCTCATGAGGGCGAGATATTCTGCATTTGTTGAAAAAGACATTGATTTTATTATGGAAACGGTTGCGCCTGGCTCAAGGGACAGCATGCCCAGGGACGGTGTGAAGAAGTGGGCTGAAAGGAACGACTGGAAAAAGCTCGAAATAATCAAGACCGTTAAAGGGGGCAAAAGTGACGATGAAGGTTATGTCGAGTTCAAAGCCCATTCGGTCGTTGAAGATGTGTCACAGGTGCATCATGAAAATGCAAGATTCATAAAAGTTAAGGGCTCATGGTATTTTGAAGACGGTGAGCAGATGCTTCCTGAAACAGTTAAGAGAGAGTCCCCGAAAACGGGAAGAAACGATCCATGCCCTTGCGGAAGCGGCAAAAAATTCAAGAAATGTTGCGGAAACAGTTGATACTAAAGATGTTTTGATATAAATCCGGCAATAACTTCTTTCGGAACGGCACCAACCTGCTGATCAACCTCTTTTCCGTTTTTAATGAATTTTATTGTCGGGATTCCCCTGATCATGAATTGTCTTGCGATCTCAGGGCTTTCGTCAGTGTTAACTTTAACAAATTTAACATGTTCGTTAGATGTGTATTCTGAAGCAAGTTCTTCAAATACCGGCCCGAGCATTCTGCATGGTCCACACCAGGGAGCCCAGAAGTCAATAATTACAAGTCCTTGGAAATTTTCAACTTCAGAAGCAAAATTAGATGAATTTACTGATAACATGATAATTCTCCTGTTAATTAAAAGTTATTTTCTTTACGCCACTCTTGTTAAAACTCATGACCTCTCTTTCAAGATCGGGATAGTCAACTTTATCTTCACGACCTTCACTGCTGACCTGAATTTTATAGAAAAAGACTGTTACCGGCTCCTTCTGTCCCTCAATATGGAAAAAAAGAACACGGTTATCTGTCAGTTCGATCGGATTTTTATCTTTTGACGGGGTTTTAAGAGTTATATGATAGAGCATTTTCATCGAGCAGAACTTTCTTACAGGAACGAATCTGCCGTCTTCAAAACAAGACACATCATCATGGTTTTTAAACACTATCTCCTTGATATCACTGATCTGGATCATCAGTTCGTTTGTTCCCTGCGCAGCATTGAGAGACGAGGTTTCTGAGAGATTCTTGCTGTCGATCGCTCCCGCTTCCACCTTTGTTATTTTGCCGCTGACGGTTTTGCCGGTTTTCATGACAAATGACGCTTTCTGGGCAGAAAGAACGGATGAAAACAGTAATAATGACAAAACTACCAGAAAATTTCTCATATTAACCTCCGGAAAATTGTTTCAACAAACCAGCGTACATTATAGTATCAATATCAAAAATGGCAAGAGTGAATGCAAAAAATTAACAAGATGATATACAGTATGAATAAAAAACTGAAACTAGTCAGCAACATTTATTTGATATTATTTATATTTTTTGTATAATTTGACGGCTTTTTAATGTTTTTACCAATAATATCATGGAGTAACCAGATGATTACAGTTGATTTGATCGGAACTGAAATGAAAAAGAATGTTTCGGAGTTCCAGGCATTAGCCGTTACAATTATGAATGCTCCTGCTTCAGTCGATGCTGATATAAAGGCGGCGTACGAAGCTTCTGTTCAGCAGCCCACAGTTGTACTTACCGATACAGCTCTGCCAAAAATCGAGGAAGGGTGTCCGGAAGATGCAAAAGTTCTTGTAAATCTCACAGGCGAGGATGCTTCCACAGCCAGCTGGGCGGTTAGGATAGTTCCTTCAATAACTGATTCTTTAAGTGATGCCGGCAGTGCCGATGAAAGAGAAGATCTTTTAAATATCGTAAGGCAGGCGTCTTTTGATCTTATTCAGAGAGAAATGATGAACTGTTCAGTGTATCTTACCGAAAGTGCTGAATTTAACTGCAAAATAGAGCTTTCTGTCCCGACACAGTTCTCCAAGATCGCTTATGACGCGCTCCTTCATTATTTCCCGATAGATGAAAAAAGTTCAAAAGTTTATGTAAAAACCCGCAAGACAGGTATGCCGGCAATAAGAGTAATTTGCTGTCCTGACTGGGTAAATGAAGAGTGGATGTACTGGAAATCAAGATGTGACGAGGGTGGAGATGATGAGCCGCCAAGAATAATGATGATATACGACATTGAAACAAATACCGCTTTCCTTCTCGGTGCAAAAAGTTTCTCAGAAGTAAGGAAAGCCATCAAGATACTTGGATGGAATACCGCTGTTACAACATGTGAGGCCCTTCCTGTCAACGGTACGGCAAAAACAGTTTCAATATTGAAGAATGGCAAGAAGACGGAAACAACTTTCCTCACAATTTCAAATAGTTGCGGTGACAGGGCGTTTTTCGGCATGAATGTCCACAGCGCAGATTTTAAAACTAAAAATGAAGAGGTTCTTATAAGCGGTGATTCCGGCATGGTAATGCTTACAAATATTCAGGGAAGAAAGAAATCTCTGATAAATTTCGGAAGAAATTATTTCGGTTCAATAGATAGTGCTGTTGCAAGAACTTCAGGTAAACCCGAAGTTATATCGGCTGAAAATGTTGCTGTTGCAAAAAACGACAAAGGTGACAAGGGAGTTGTTTTAAATCAGTTGTTTTCTCCCGAAGGGAAGGTGCACACTCTTTTTAAACAGGCAGAAAAGGATCTTAACGCACCGGAATATCTTGTTTTTATTGTCAGAGATGAACTCCTTCCCCCGGCTGTCATGATAAAGGATAATGATCTTATATCCGCTTCATGGTTCACTTATACTACCGAGTGTGACTGCTGCAGCGATATGAGCATTGTTCCCGGCGGTAATCCCAATGCAGTGTGGGACCTTTCACAAGAGCTTGATGTTTTTGACAAAGCTCTCAAGAAAACCAAGTTCAAACTTGTTATGCTCAACAGTCTTTATTTCTTCGGTCAGTCAGGCGAACCGGTTGAAATAAGTGATGA
>JAGOEX010000110.1 GCA_017997475.1 bacterium | reverse complement strand
ATACCATACCCGAGGGGATATTTTCTTCTGATCAGTCAGACCGGATAACTTTTGTCAACAGAAAGTTTCTTGAGTGGTTTCATGTTGAGGAAAACATAATAGGGGATGATGCCGGAAAGATCTTTTCCGCAATGAATGTGGCTCGTGATGGAGAGAAATTCATTTTTGAAGGCAATGTTTTTGTTCTCTCTTCATTTGAAAATTCAGGAGAAACTTTCTATATTATCAGAAACATTACTGATTCTGAAGAGCTTGCAAGAAAACTGCTCGATTCGGAACGGCTTGTCTCCATAGGTGAAATGGCTTCAAGGATAACTCACGAGATAAGAAATCCGTTAAGCACAATAAAGCTTAACAGCGAATATCTTGCTGAAAATGTTGACGAACTGGAGAGCAGTCAGATCTCAGGGTCAATTAATCTGATAGTCAAGGAAGTTGAGCGGCTTGAGCAGATAACGGGCAAATATATGAACATGGTAAAATACAGAAATACTGAGGAAACAGAAAAGAACACATCTCTTCCTGTAGATATTGCAGAGGTGATCTCTTTTCATGCCGCTGAATTTGAAAAAAGGGGGATCGAAGTAAAATTGATCCATTGTGAAAATATTATTATCCCGATAACGCTCTCATCATTTAAAGAGGTGATGCTCAACCTGTTCAAAAATGGCTGGGAAGAGCTTGAAAACGGGGGACAGATACTGATAACGGTTTCTGTCAAAAACGGTAAGTGCGTTATAGTTATTGAAGATTCCGGCAAAGGGATCCCTGAAATTGAAAGAGAGCAGGTTTTCAGGAATTTTTATACGAAAAAACCCGGAGGGACCGGCATAGGATTAAGCCACTCAAGGAAGCTTGCGGTTGAAGCGGGCGGTAAACTTTATGCCTCGGATTCATCTCTGGGAGGTATCGCCATGATTTTGGAAATCCCTCTGAAAAAATAATAATATGTTGTTATCATTAAATAAATTTATCGGGCATTGTTGTTGCTCTAAAATTAAAGGATTTAATGTTATTTAAGGAGCATGATATGAAGAAGTATTTGTTTTTTCTGCTTTTTACAGTTTCATTTTCTTTAACAGGGCTTGAGGTTCATTACAGTGACGGAACTTTTGAAAAGATCGTTAAAGTTACGGGCTACAGTGCTGTAAAAAATCCGCTCTCAAGAACCATTGCTGTTCCGGGTGAGGTCATCCGGCTTAATCTCGGCAGTGAAATATTTTCTGTCATTGAAGGCAGCAATGGAAATTTTCCGGTCTATCTTTTTGGAGATGTTCCTGTAATTGCAGGTGACATGCTTTTCTGGAGAGGAACTGTGAAAATTGATGAAATGGAGAGAAAATACGGACTTAAACTGCATGAGATACTTCCCTCTTACCCTCTTTTCAGCTTTAAGGTGTTGAAAGGTGACAGTGTTGAGGTCGCGTCAGAAATAGTTAGAAACGGTGACGGATACGCTTTTCCCAACCTTATAAAAGAAGCGAAGTTGAGCTATGTTCCCGAAAGCGAAGTTGAAGACCCTTATTTTGATGTCCAGTGGCATCTGGAAAACACCGGAATGGTTAACGATTATTATGGTAATGATGTGAAAATACTGAAGAATGCAGACATCAAATTTTCACAGACACTTGAATTCTTAAAAAAGAGCATGCATGAGGTCGATGATACTGTCAAGGTGGCTATAATGGATACCGGAATTGTTCCTGATCACGAAGATCTTACGAATATTGAACCCGGATACGATGCATTCAATGATACAGAGGGGGGATACCCCGACACATCTGTTCTTGAAGATATTCCCAGTTATCAGGTTTCCGGCGTTGCACACGGAACGACTTGTGCCGGTGTAAGCGCAGCTGTCGGAAACAACAAGGGAATGAGCGGAGCGTGCCCGTGGTGCAAACTTTATCCCGTTAGATATCTGGACGGAATTTCAGGAACCGCAATGGACGATCAGAAGATACTTAAAACATACGAGAAATATGTCAACGATCCCAAGATCTCTGTAATTAACTGCTCTTTCGGACCTTCGGCAGATTACGGCACGGTTCCTATGACAGCGGCCGAAAGGGAGTCACATCAGAACTTCATGCAAAACGGAAGAGGCGGTCTGGGCGGTGTCATTGTGTATGCTTCAGGAAATGACGGAGTTGATTCAAGTTATTCGAAGCTTCTTACCAATGTTTTTTCGTTTGAAAGGAATGAAAAAACCGTTGAGCATACAGTTGTTGTTGTAAATGCGTCTTCGGCATGGGATACAAGAGTTGTATATTCGAATTACGGTCCGGCTTCGTCTGTCATTGCTCCGTCTCTTTCACAGAATCCGATGGTCGGCATTGCTACAACGACCATTCCGGGATATGGTGACTATATGACCGATTATACAAAAGTCTTTTCAGGAACTTCTGCGGCTGCGCCTCTTGTTTCGGGGTATTTCGGAACAATTTTCAGTGTCAACCCGGAACTTACCCTTGAAGATGCGATCGAAATAATGAAGTTAAGTTCCGACAAGATATATCCTGAAACCGGCTCATGGGATAAGAACGGATTCAGCGTAAAGTTCGGCTGGGGAAGGATCAACCTTGAAAAAGCAGTCCGGCTTGCAATGGATCTTGATATGTGTGAATCGGTCAAAACCGAATCCTGCGGGAACCACATTGATGACGACTGTGACGGATATGTTGACGAAGAATGTGCAGTTGAGCTCCTTGCAGGAACACCTTGCGAAAGCGTTGAGGATTGTATAAACGGATCTCTTGTTGAAGCTGATGCGGAGTGCATAACAAGCAAGAAATACTGGAAATTCAATGATGGATACTGCATGAGAAAGACTAACGGAGCTCCCTGTCCTGACGGAACCAAAGCTTTTGATTATGCATCTGATGGCAATAATTATATCTGTGCGGCTGAATGCAGCGAAGCAAATCCATGTAAAAGGGATGGGTACTACTGCAGTAACGATGTTCTCGGAGTCTGCATTCCTCACTGCAAAGGTGATAAAGACTGCAATGAAGGAAGTTACTGCGATGAATACGGCGAATGTGTAAAAAACCCGTCGGCTCTCGGCGGAAGCTGTGCAAATGATGATGAATGTCAGGGCTCCATGTGGTGTCTCACCTATTTTCAGGATGGGTACTGTACGGCGGATTGTGCTGACAACGACGACTCATACTGCCCCGATGACGGAAAATGTGTCACAAGAAAGGCGGGTACCGGAAATGTTGATATATGTCTTTCAGCATGCAGTTCCGACAGTCACTGCCGGGACAATGAATACTACATCTGTCATGGAAAAATATCGAACAAGGAAGGGGTTTGTTTCAGAAAATGCAGGAATGACGGCGACTGCATGGATCCGGATGCAACATGCGGTGAAGATGGAAGATGTGCTGTTGCCGGATGGGAGGGATGGCCTGAGGAAGTGACAGATGAAGATGCAGTTGACACCGAGATCACAGATACCGATGTCGATGACGAAACTGTTGACATAGCCGAAGTTCCCGATGAAGAAAAAGAAGAAGAAAAGAAATCTGAAAAAGACAATTCATTCGGCTGCACTATAATAAATTTCTAATGAAAAGGATTTCAACTGCTTTTTGCATATTGTTTCCGTTTTTATCACTTTTTTCATCAACTCTAAACATTTCGTTCACTTCAGAAAGCGGGGGTCCCGCTTTTAAATATGTTGCTGTGTATGACCTTGCAAGTGCGAGCGAACTGGCATCGGCAGATTTGTCGGCAACTGATAAATATTCGGCAGAAGTGCCTGATAATACTGATGTTTTTGTTCTGGGGATTGCTTCAAGCGGTAAAAGCAATTCGGGATTTACGGTGCATGAATTCATGCCTGTTTCAAAGGCGGTCAATTCGGGAACTGGTGAAAAAACCGTTAAACTTGTTACTGAACCGGCTTTTCAGCTGATATTTCAGAATGCCGAATTTGCTGAAGGTGAACTTTTTGCAGTCGATATGGATGACAGGTTTCTGACGGTTTTTAAACTGGATGTTACAAATTCATCAAATAAAAGTCTGCCGGCGATAACTCTTCCGCTTGGAAAATGTTACGCGATCTATATTTTAAAAGAGCTTCCCGTTTCAGGAAAAATGATATACAGAATGGATAACAAAGGGGAGGGGTTCTGCTCATATTCTCAGGGAAACCTGATGATAGACACTGACAAAGCAGTTGCTGAAAGTGTGATAGCAAGATATGAAGATCTTATAAGTGAAACTCCTGCCGCCACAGAGAGCCATCTTGAAAAACTTAATGAGATCAATGATTTGTATGACAAAGGTGATTATAAAACCTCGGCAGGTGAAGCTGTAATGCAATCCGAGGAGCTTATCTTTGAAGAAGCACGCATTAATATTGATATGTATAGAAAAGGGAAAGTGTCGGTTAAAATAAATGATCTGTCCGGAAATCCGGTCGCCGGTATTAAAGTTGAGGCGGTTCCGTTAAGAACCAATTATAAAAGGGGGGTTCTTGCAGGGATCTATGACCTTGACCCTTCAATTTTTTTCAATGCTGTTGCGGACGGATTCAGTTTTGCGACTGTCGGAACGCTCTGGCTTGATGTTGAGCCGACTGATGACAACTACCGTTGGAGCTATATTGATGAAGTGGCAGGCAACAGAAAGATCTATGACATGGGCTATGAACTTTTCGGTCACTCGATCATCTATCTTCTTGATTTTGTCATGCCGGAATATCTGAAAAGCATGGATGCCGGATCATTGAACGAAGAAATTTCGGAACATACTCAAGCACTTGCACAGCATTATGACGGAATGATAAATGAATGGCTCGTCATAAACGAAGCTCACTCGATATCTGCTTCATATGGATTTTCAAGAAAAGAGATCACAGAATTCACCAATACGGTGATAAAAGTGCTCAACGAACATGATCCCGACACCATAAAAACAATCAATGCCGCTCCGGATTACTTCGGACAGAGCATGTTCACAGAAATGTTCATGGTCGATAGAGATGCCCTTTTTTCAATGCCGGTATATGATTATTTCAAAGATCTGATTGAAAATGGTGTTGATTTTGATGTCATAGGTCAGCAGATGTATAACGGCGGCTGTATAACACTTTTTAAAGATTACGGATTTGCCGATTCTGCCTCCGCAATTCCTGTGTACGATCTTGTTGAGATGAGGAGGATGTTAAGAAAACTTCAGACACTTGACAAGAATGTGTATGTGACAGAAATAAGTGTCCCTGCATCGATGAACAGCAGTTGTCCCGGTATGGGATACTGGAGAAAGGAGTGGAGTGAAGAGGTTCAGGCACAATTTCTGGAGCGGCTTCTGGCGGTCATAATGGGCGAAAAGGATGTCCGCCTTGTAAACTACTGGGATATGCAGGATAAGGGCTCATTCATTTATAAAGGCGGACTCATGGATGAGGACGGAAGAAAAAAGCCGGCATACGAAGCTGCTTCAAAGGCGTTTGGCAATTTCCTGAAAACTGTTGAGCTGGTTTCAGGAGTGGACGGTATTGCTGAGTTAAAGCTCTATGCCGGAGAATATGAGATAAACATAGATGACGGAAAAAAGATAGAACAGATAACTGTCGGAGAATCGCAGGAAGCTCAACTTGAATATCAGCCGGACTTATTTCCGGAAGAGGAAACAGATGAAGAGACAGTTGACAATGAAACTCAAAAAGGAAAAGAGAACGGCTGTACTTTGCTCGGTATATGATCAGAAGAATAATCTTCAAATCTATGGAAAAAACACTTAAAAAATAAAAACCGAAAAAGCGCACTGTTGAAAATAATCAAATAAATCAAAGTGTTAAAATAAAAAAGAAACAAATTTTTGACACATCAAAGGTGCTCCATATAATCTCGGAAGTTTTTTGGTAATGGTTTAAAAGAGGAGTATCTTAAACATGCCGACCATTAATCAGTTGATAAGAAAAGGTCGTAAAGACCAGAAGAACAAAAGCAAGTGCCCGGCGCTTGTTGCGTGTCCGCAGAGAAAAGGTGTTTGTGTACGTGTTTACACCACAACCCCGAAGAAGCCGAACTCAGCACTTAGAAAAGTTGCAAGGGTTCGTCTGACAAGCGGTTTTGAAGTTGCCTGCTACATTCCCGGTGAAGGCCACAATCTTCAGGAACACAGTGTTGTTCTTGTCAGAGGCGGCAGGGTAAAAGACCTCCCCGGTGTGCGTTATCACATCGTAAGAGGAACCCACGACACATCAGGTGTTGACGGCAGAAAACAGAGTCGTTCGAAATACGGCGCTAAGAGACCAAAGTAGTAAAGGGGGATTAAGCAATGCCTAGGAGAAAATGTGTTTCCAAAAGAGAAGTGAGTGCAGATCCTAAGTACGGAGATGTCCTTCTTCAGAAATTCATCAACAAGATCATGCTTAAGGGAAAGAAGAGCACGGCCGAAACGATCGTTTACAATGCGATAGAAACCGCTGCAAAAGGGAAAAAGGACAGCCCTGTTGATGTTTTTAAGATAGCTCTTGAGAACATCAGACCGCAGGTAATGGTCAAATCGACCAGGATCGGCGGTGCAACTTATCAGGTTCCGACAGAGATTTCCCTTGAGAACAGTCAGGCGATCGGTATGAAGTGGATGATCACTTTTTCGCGCAAAAGAAGCGAAAAGGGAATGGCACTCAAACTTGCCGGCGAGATCGATGAAGCTTTCAATAAAAGAGGAAATTCTTTTAAGAGGAAAGACGATACCCACAAAATGGCTGAAGCAAATAAAGCTTTCGCGCACTTCAAGTGGTAGGATTTTAAAAGGAGATTTTTGAGTTGAACACCGTGAAAAGTAACATAGCCCTGGAGGACATCCGCAATATAGGCATAATGGCCCATATTGATGCGGGTAAGACTACCACCACGGAAAGAATACTTTTCTATACCGGTGTGTCACGGAAAATGGGAGAAGTTCATGAAGGCACTGCCGTAATGGACTGGATGGAACAGGAGCAGGAACGCGGCATAACAATAACTTCGGCCGCCACGACATGTTACTGGAAGAACAAAAGGATAAACATAATAGACACTCCGGGACATGTTGATTTCACGATCGAAGTTGAAAGATCTCTCAGAGTCCTTGACGGAGCGATCGCCGTATTCTGTGCTGTAGGGGGAGTTGAGCCACAGTCTGAAACCGTATGGAGACAGGCCGACAGGTATAAAGTTCCGAGACTCGCATTTGTCAACAAAATGGATCGTGTCGGAGCGGACTTCTTCAATGTTATCAGAATGATGGAGCTCAAGCTCGGAGCAAGAGCGCTTGCACTTCAGATTCCGGTGGGCAAAGAGGATACATTCACGGGAATAATAGACCTCGTAGAAATGAACACCCGTTATTATGACAGCGATGTTCTGGGTTCGACCTACAGGGTTGAGAATGAAATACCTTCAGGTTATGAAGATGTGGTGAACGAACACAGAGAGAAACTTTTTGAAGCGCTTTCTGATTTTGATGAAGATATAATGACCCTTTTTCTTGAAAGTTCAGACAATATTGAACCGATAAAAATAAAGAATGCATTGAGAAAGGCGGTAATAAAAAACGCTGTTTTCCCGGTATTCTGCGGCAGTTCTTTTAAAAATAAAGGTGTTCAGCTTCTTCTTGACGCGGTGCTTGATTATCTTCCGTCTCCTCTGGATCTGCCTCCCATTAAAGTTGAAGGTCTTAAAAAAGATAAAGAAAAATTTGTTGCTCCGACGGATGATGTTCCCGGTGCGCTTCTTTTCAAAATAATGTCAGATCCTTTTGTCGGTGAACTCAGTTTTGTAAGGGTTTACTGCGGCGAGCTTAAGGTTGGTCAGCAGTACTATAATCCTCTTACAGAAAAAGTTGAGCGGATAGGGCGGCTTCTGAGAATGCATGCAAACAAAAGAGAAGATGTTGACACGATCCCTTCCGGTAATATCGGTGCCGTTGTCGGTCTAAAACATGCAACAACCGGATCTACACTCTGTTCAAAGCAGGATCCGTTCCTGTTCGAAAAGATAAAATTTCCTGAGCCGGTCATAAGCATTGCAATAGAACCCAAGACAAAAGCCGATGAAGACAAGCTCTCGTATTCATTGGAGAAACTTGCTAAAGAGGATCCGAGCTTCAGAGTGCGCACCGATGAAGAAACTGGACAGACTCTCATATCCGGAATGGGTGAGCTTCATCTTGAAGTTCTTGTTGAGAGAATGCGCAGGGAATTTAAAGTCGATGCAAATGTGGGAAGTCCGACCGTAAGTTATCGTGAAACTTTTTCAAAGCCGGTCAGAATGGAGCACAAACTCGTTAAGCAGACTGGCGGCAAAGGACAGTTTGCACATGTTATTATGGAGTTTGAACCACTTCCTGCCGGAAGCGGAGTTGTTTTTGAGAGTAACATAAAGGGAGGAGCTATTCCTTCTTTGTTTATAAATGCGGTTGAAAAAGGGATAAAGACTGCTGTTTACGGCGGAAGATACGGATATCCTGTGGTTGATGTAAAAGTAAAGCTTATGGATGGCTCTTTTCATGAAGTCGATTCATCTGAAATGGCTTTCAAGGCAGCAGCGGTAAGCTGTTTTAAAGATGCGGAAGAAAAATCAAATCCAAAAATACTTGAGCCGGTCATGAAGGTTGAGATAAGCGTTCCCGAACAGTACATGGGGGATGTCATCGGAAATCTTCAGTCAAAGAGAGCGGAGATAGAAGGATACGAAAACATGGCAGGCGGGATCAGAATGATAAATGTTTCGGTACCGCTTTCAGAAATGTTCGGATATATGACAAGCTTAAGGTCTCAGACCCAGGGCAGAGGAACTTTTGCAATGGAGTTTTCCCATTACAAGGAGATTCCTGAAAATATTAAGAAGCAGAAGTTTGGCATAACTTTTTAAAAGGAGAGTATGATGGCAAAAGCGAAGTTTGAAAGGGCGAAGCCCCATGTAAACATTGGTACTATCGGTCACATAGACCATGGTAAGACGACACTTACTGCGGCGATCA
>JAGOEX010000109.1 GCA_017997475.1 bacterium | reverse complement strand
AATTTCGGTATCGGTCTGAATGTCGAACCGCAGCTTTTCAAAGCTGTTGATATTGACGGTACTTCAATTTTCAAGTTTGCTGTAACTTACAAAGGGGTTCCTGTAGAAGGGACATACACAGTGCTTACAGTCAGAAACGGTAAAATTGACCGTATAAACAACGGGCTCGGCAGGATAGATCTCGATGTTTCAAAGCTCATTGCTCCTGAAATTGCAGTAAGATCGGCAATGAAAGTGAGAAACATCACAAAAATGCCGAAAAAATATTACACTGAAAAAGTTATCACAAAACATTTCGGTAATTATGTTCCGGCATACATAGTCAGATTCCCTGCGATACATCTTGCAGACAGCAGATTTCATGTTGTTGATGCTAAAACCGGAAAAGTCCTTAAATCAGGAAATTCAACATATTTCAATGTAGATGCCGATTATGAAATTCCTGATGAAGACGGTATTGACCCGGCTCTTGCAACAGATATGGCAAAAATCTGGAAGTTCAACCCTTCAGTAACACCCGATGTTATTGATGTTGAGCTTCCATGGGTCGCTCCGTATGATGATGCCGATCTTGAAACAGAGCAGCTCGGTTTTCTCACAACAGATAAAGACAGCGAAGGTATAAGAAAGATAAAGGCATTCAACTGTCCGAATGTTGGCGGCACGGTAAGTCTTGAGGAAATGATAGGTTATCCGATAAATGTTCCTCTCTGCAGTCCGACGCAGCTTGCAAACAAGCTTGATAACGGCAGTTTCATATATAACGACTGCGAGGATGGACATGAGTTTAAAGAAGAGAATATGACGAGTGATAAAATCGACAGATGTGCTGAAATATCAATGTATTACCATGCTTCAAAGATCTACAACTATCTACGCGGACTTTATAAAGATATTGACAGCACGGGAAAATTTTATCTTCAGAACAATGATGCCGAAAGACCGTTAAATGTCATTGGTAACTTCCAGATGCCTGATACAAGCGATCTTCAGGCATTAATGAGCGGTACGGCTAAACTTGTTGCGATGGACAACGCTTTCTTTTCTCAGGATAATCCTTCCATCGGTGATCTTCTCAGTCAGTTCGGTGTAAAGGGAGACCTTCTTGTTTTCGGACAGGGAACAAAGGGGGATTTCGGATTTGACGGGGATGTTGTTTACCATGAATTTGGACATGCAACCATTTACACAGCTGGCATTGTGGGAATGGAATTTACTGATAAATACGGAATTTCGAATGAACCGGGATCTGTTCATGAAGGTATTGCGGATACTTTTGCATTCCTGATGACAGACAATACCTGCACAGGCGAATATGCTTCAGAAGCGATCGTGAAATGGGCGCAGTCTCAGGGCGGAATGGTAGAGATGGATAAGGAAGGTGACTTCTACTGCATGAGAACTGCTCTTAATGAATACACTGTTTTTGAAGATTTTATCGGTGAAGTTCACTGGGACGGTCAGCCGCTTCTTGCTGCAAACTGGGCAATTTATAAGCTTATCAAGGGAAGTGATACGGATACTCAGATCCATCGCGACAATCTTACAAAACTTGTTCTTAAGACACTCTATTCTATCGGAAGTGCCGATGCATCATTTAAGCTCTGGGCTGATACTTTCATGGATGAAGTGGGAAAAGATGATAATTTTAAAGGAAAAAAGAGCGATATTGAAAAAATACTGAACGACAGGAACTTTTTTGAAGAAAAAAGAGCAAGATCTGCAAACGAAACAGTTAAAACGACATATATCGGAGCAGGTGGAACAGCATCTGAAGATGATCCGATGGGCGGCGGCGGCGGCGGAATCCCGATATCTGAGGATGGAGAAGATATAAATGTCGGACCGAGCTACCTTCAGTTCTATTTTGATGTCCCGGAAAATGCTGAAAAAGACGGACTTTCAATTACTGCATCAGTTGCTGCCGACAGCAGTAGTTCAATGATAGGCGGAATCGGCGGTGGCGGAGCTCCGGTCGTTGAAGTTTATTACAGAAAAGGTTCTCCGGTGGAATATGTGACCGGAGAAGAGTCGATGAAGACCGAAGTTCTTAAGGATGGAAAAGTCGAAGCTGACGGAACCGGTTCGATAAAGAACTGGGGAATTGCAGGAGTTGAGAAAGGGACAAGATATTATTTCCAGTTCATCAATACTGCCGCTGCCGCAGGAGTTATAACAAACATAAAGGTTGCTTCTGCTGATGTAAAAGAGGAAGTGTCAGATGAAGATACAGACAGCGAGACTGTTGATGAAGAGATCTCAATGGAAGACGATCTTCTTCCTGATGAAGAACAGGATCAGAAGAAAGACAAGTCTTCAGGATGTTCATTAACATTCTGAGGAGGTGCGGAAGAATTTTCTGAATGGAGGGTATTTTGAAGAATTTTATTAAACTGTTTTTCCTTCTTTCAATATCTGTGTTCCTCATTTCCTGCGGAACTGATGATGATGACTGTTTGTCCAATGTTGATTGCGGCGAAGGGTTTGAATGTAATATCGATACAGGAGAATGCGAACCGAAAGAAGGTGGCGACGGTGCTGCAGAGATTAAAGATGAAGGGTCGTCATCAACAGATGATCAGGATGAAAAGAATGATCAGGATGTTTTTGAAAAAACTGATGACGGCGGAATATATGTCCAGTGTACACCCGGAGATACAAAAGAATGCTATGAGGGTCCGAGCGGTTCATCGGGTATAGGTATTTGCAGTAAAGGCATAGCAACTTGCGTTGTTGACGGTACTGACTGGAGCGAGTGTGTCGGGCAGGTTCTTCCTGAAGCGGAGATATGCGGAGACGGGATCGATCAGGACTGCAATGGTGAAGATGCGACAGCTGAAACGGCCATTGATATTGACGGCGACGGTTTTACATACTGCACAGGTGACTGTTGCGAAACGACATGGGAATGTCCGACACCCGAAAGAGTCGGTCCCGGATCATTTGAAGTTCCCGGAAACGGTATCGACGATAACTGTAACAGTGTTGTTGATGAGGAGTCAAGCGGATGTGATGTGGGATTGAACGCTGACTCCAGCGACCCGCTTGATCTTGGAAAGGCAATAGATCTGTGCCTGGCGGAAAATGAAAGTGAATACGGGCTTGTAAGTGCCAGAATAGTTTTTCCCAATGGCAATGAAATGAGTGATCCGTATTCAGGACCGGATGGTAACGGCGGGACAACAAATAACCCCTCGATCGCTGTTTCCGGCAGTGCCTATTCAATTCTTCCGGGAATGGGTAATTTTGTGAAACCTACTCAGGGAACCAATTTTTTAATTCTTTCAACCGGGCAGGCAAAAACGAAGATCGATAACCTTGATACAGACAATTTGACTGAATCATCAGCTCCTGAAGACTGGTACCTGTTTCATGACAGTAAATTCCCGGATTCACCGAATTGCGGGCTTCTTGCTGAAAGTCCGGGAGAAAATCCTGTCAGAGATTCAGTAATGCTTGAACTTGTTGTCAGGGCTCCTAATAATGCTGCGGCATTCAGCATAGATATCAATTTTCACAGTGCTGAATTTCCTGAATATGTGTGTAAAGGATTCAATGATTTTTTTGTAATGCTTCTTGACAGTACATTTACTTCAACAGACATGAATCTTCAGAATCCGGCTGACAAAAATCTCGCGATGGATGAAAACAAAAATTCAGTAGGAATTAATCTTGCAAAATCAGGACTTTTTAAAGTATGCAAAAACAAGGTTTTCCCTCCGACAAATTTTCCGGGATGTCTGGATGATACTGAACTTCAGGGAACAGGATTCGAAGGTCATGGGGCAACTGGCTGGCTTGTTTCCCGCGGTAATATTGTGCCGGGCGAAGAGTTTAAGATCAGAATGGCAATATGGGATACAGGGGATCATATTTATGACAGTCTTGTCGTTCTTGACAATTTCAAATGGTATGAATCCGCTCAGAAACCGGGAACCGGCGAAAAGTAAAAATCTGATAAAATAAAAATGCCCCCGAAAAAAACGGGGGCATTATTAATAACCGGAAGGTTGCTCCTGGGATCTTCAGCATTGACGCCTGATGGCGATAATTGATTTGAAGTTATCACAGTGTTGGTGTTGTTAAGATTGCGTTTCCGCAGTTTTGACCGATGAATGAAGAACAACTACTTCCCTTTTTCAATTTAAAAAGATCTCACACGACACATTATAAGCAATTTGCGTGCCAAACATTATTTGATCGTTGATCGATGTTTTTGTCAGCATAATCCCTTAAACGAGTTAACTGTGTTATATTTCTGTTAATATGGCTGATATCGGAAAAATTGTGTTTACTAAAGTTAAAGCCAACTGTTAAGCTTGGTTAACAGTAAAAAAGGTCAGTAAATTATAAGATAACTTGAAAGAGGTATTTCTGCACGGTAGCCGGAAGGATCTGTAACTACCGGAGTATAATTTTCACCATTGAGAAATGCTGAATATGAAAATGTATTCAATCCACCTTTTTTTATTTTTTCAGTAATATCAATGTTTATAAGTTTAACATCCTGTCCCGGACACCAGCCCGCTCTGCCGAAAGGCCATGATCCATACTGGTTGGGGACAGTTCCTTCACTTACAAGATCGAAGCATCCGCGCGAAGTCCCTGCATTACTGAAATCGGTTACGAATGAAGTGCCGTTCACTTTGAAAACCGATTCAAATTTACAGAATTCGGCACAGTTTTCCTGTTCAGAGCCGTTGCCGTGTCCTGTAATATATGCGGATATAAGAACTTTTGTGCTTGACTGCGGAATGTCAATGTCAGTGTTATCCCAGTGTTCGTTATATTTTTCATCAAATGGAACTGTTCCATTAAAAAGAGGGATGATCTGTATGGGTTTTGCTGTTGATTCATCTTCAATAAAAATAATGTCAAGATAGTTTATATACTGATCACCGGCAACTGTAAACTTGAATTTATATTTTCCTTTATTTTTAAGGAAAGGAAGCATCGGTGTTATATCCGTGAGCCATTTTCCGCTTCTTCCATAAGTTGTGATCCATCTGCCGATTTCCGTATTACAAATTTCAGTAAGATCATTTTCACATAAAAAAAGCTGTTCAATTCTGTCCCATTCACATGATTTCTGTGACTCGCAGATCTGTTCAAGCAGAATGAAAAGCCGACCGGGTTTTGTAAAAGAAGGGATGTCAGCGGTAAAGAAAATGTCTTTTACCCAACCTTCCTCAGGAAATTTTACTCCGTTCAAGCCGTTGATCTTTGTGCTTTTTTCACTGTTTTCAGAAAGAAAGAGTTCAAGTTCATATTCGTAGTTGTAAAGTTCCGCTTCCTTATACAGAAATTCAAACCTCGGATCTGAGGATGATGATTCCCAACTGTGAAAGCTTCCTGATGACCGGATTTTCTGAAAGCGGTCAATTCCGAGAAAGAAATCAGAATATTTTTCAAGCCATTCTGTAAACCAGCAATTCAGTTCTCTTGCCGGTTTTGTAGTGAGATGGATCCTTTTTTTAATACCCGGTGCTCCGCCTATCTGAAGAGAATCCTCAATGGTTTTCTTGAGCTGTTCCATTTTTGCACTGAATGTTTCAGCAGTGCCGTCAACAAGGAAGAAATAGTGAGTGTTGCCAGGAGTTCTGTCAAAAAGTCTGATCATGTCCGTTTTCCAGATCGCTGTGCTTTCAGAGTTAGATGCTCTGTAAAATATGAAAATATAGTTTTCATCAGCAGATCTGTTTTGAGCGAAATTCCAGTCACCGGTTTCAAGAGAGATGGTAAAATCTCCTGCTGTATTGCCGAATTCTATGCCGTATGGACCTTCTTCAAGGTTGTTTTGCTCATCTGCATCAGGATTTTCATCATCACTGATCTCATCTGTCATTTCGTTATCAAAGATCAAATTGTCCGGATCTGAAACGGTATCATTGTCCGGAGTATCTTTGTTCGATGTTGAACATCCGGAAAGAATCAGCAAAAAGAACAAAAAATAAATGATCTTGGTGTTTTCTTTCATGATAAATACCTGAATTTATTGTTTCTAATGAGAATTTTATTAAAAAAGTACAGCAGAGCAGCCACCGCTGGTCTTTTTCTTTACACCTTCAAGACGGCAGTTCGGATCACAACCGTCAAAAGGTTCGGTGTTTCCGTCATCACACTGTTCACCGTATTCAAGCTCTCCGTTACCGCAAACATTTTCCGCTATTGTATTGCCTGAATTGCCTGAATTTCCTGAATCACCGGAATTGCCGGAATCACCGGAGTTACCTGAATCACCGGATTCTTCAGTACATCCGGATTTATCCCAGCCGGAGCAGTCTTTCAGACATTTTGCTGTGCCGACGGGAGGTGTGCTGGCAAGTTTACTGCATGCAATTGTTTCACTGTCACAAATTTCACCTGTATCAACATTGCTGTTACCGCAAAGATCACCGCCGCCCCCTTCACAAGTTGATGTGTCATAACCGCGACAGTCATCGCGGCAGTTTGCGTATCCTCCTGTGAAAGAATCATCTATCATTGTGCATGGCCTTAAATTTCCGTCACAAACTTCATCTCCTTCAGTAAGGTCGTTCCCGCATGATGCAACGACTTCTGTTCCTTCCGGAAGAATTTTATCCGAAATGCATTCATACCCGGACCTGACTTCATTGTAATCACATTTTGCTATGCACGCTCCTTCATAACATTCAACACCTGAATTGCTGTTGTAACAGTCTGAATTTTTTGTGCAGTTCGCTGAACAATATCCACCTGTCCAGCCGGAATCGGTAATACATTTTACAGTGGCGGCAGTGTTAAGACAGTCGTCAGCTTTTGAACAGGGATCGCCCGCTTTTCCTATACCGCCCGTATCGCATTCGTTGTCAACGGTTCCGTCACAGTCATCGTCCCTGTCGTAACCGTCACCGAAGCAGAGGTCGATATCAGCAGTTGAGATGCATGCACCGCATGTTCCGTTCTTTGCACCGTTGACCATTGCATTGGCATCAACAATACCGAAACCGTAGCATGGACAGTGATCTTTGGCATTCTGAAGCCAGTTTGTTGAAGTCGGCTGGATTGTTGACCAGCCACCTTTTGAACATGTTTTCGAAGTTTTTGCGGCACTTGCTTTCACACAGTTCATAATGCCTGAAAAAGTCATACTTGTGTTAGCTGCGATCATTAATGCAACAGCTCCGGCTGCAACGGGAGTGGCGGCACTCGTACCTGAAAAAACACTGGTATAGTTGAGATCACTTAAATTGTCTCCGTCGTATCCGGTCGAATAGTTGTAACCGTAAGTTCCCTGAATATCGACGGTGTAATTTCCTGCTCCCGCACTGACATCAATTTCAGAACCGAAATTGGAATAGCTTGCCATTGATCCGTTTGATTCAAGAGCACTTATCGTGAGCATATCATCATCCTTAAGAAATCCCTGATAGGATGTGTTGCATCCGTCGTTTCCAGCGGCCCACAGAAAGATTGTTCCCTTTCCGCCTCGACCGTTTATTCTTCCATAATCTACAGCGGCAGACTGGTTGTTATCGGCAGGGGATGAAATGCAGTTACCGTAGTTGTCGGTACCCTGAGGTCCCCAACTGTTGCTTACTACCCAGGCGCCCTGATCAACTCCGTATTGAAGAGCATCCTTTATAGTTGTGGGATAGAGATATGTTCCTCCGATGAGCCGTATCGGAATTATCGGACATCCCCAGCATGCGGCGGCGACACCGAGACTGTTGTTGGTTTTCGCCCCTGCAAGTCCGGCACACGATGTTCCGTGCGGAACCCCCTGATGGTCATCCTGTGCCTTGTTGGGGTTAGCGTCACTGTCATTTGATATGAAGTCGTATCCTGAAAGAACATTCAGATCAGGATGGGTCGTGTCAACACCGCTGTCGACTATTGCTATTTTTGCATCTTTCCCCGCACCTGTTTCAGTGTCCCAGGCATATTGAGCAAGGATCTGAGTGAGATGCCACTGATTGCTGTAATATGTGTCGTTCGGGGTGGTGGTCTTGAGCTCCATGTGCCAGAACCAGTTTGGCTGAGCCCACCTTACGAGGTCTTTTTCAACCAGAGAGTTGGCAACAGCAAAAGGGTCTTTTCCTGCTGATACTGAAACAGTATAAAAATCAGGATCATTCACTCCGAGTTCAATAACTTCCAGCCCGTAAATTTTTAATATCTCATCTCTCTTTTCAAGCGGCATGTGTTTTGAGAACTGAATGTTTATTCTTCCGTCAAGGACAAGGGGATCTTTTGCATAATAAGTAACTACAGGCCACGCAGGTATTCCGTTTGCGGCAAGAAGGTTCCTCAGATCGATCCAGTTTGATCTGTCAGCGTTAATGAGCTGAATTCTGTGTGCCTTAACATGCCCTTCGCTTATAACCACTTCGCGGATCATGCTCGTAACAGGTATTCCCTGAAAATCAATGTGCTGAAGTGAATTCAAATTCACTGAAAAAGGAATTGATATAAGATCATAAACCTGCTTAAGGTGCTGAGGAGTGCCCTTGAAGTAATAGAATGTGTCATATTCCCGACCTTTTATTTCTATCTGCTGTCCAAGAACCGGTTTTGAGAATTCGACGGCTGAAACCTGAAATAGCAAAAGCATTGACAATAGAACAAAAAGAATCCTTTTTAACATCAAGTCCTCCTTATTTAAAATAACTAAAAAACACAATTACAATAAATATGAGCAAAATAGATTCCTGACTTTTTTGTTCAATTATTACAATGCAATGCATCGAGTTGAACAAGTCAACACCAACAACGGTAAAAATTATACTCACATTAACGCAAAAACCAAGCATGAAAAGATTATTTTGACAAATAACCGGCAGAAAGTAACATATTAAACACTGTTTGTTCCATTTATTTTATTAGGAGGGTGAGATGAAAAAGTTTTTTGGTTTGTTTTTGATCGTTTCGATTGTTTTTATGGTTTCATGCGGAGATGATAACAAAAAAATAGTTCCGCAGGACGATAAAGATGTTGCCGGAGATACAGATGAAATAACTGATGACGAAGGTGATACAGGCGATACCGG
>JAGOEX010000108.1 GCA_017997475.1 bacterium | reverse complement strand
GCAGGCGGTTTGTTATCCGCAATTGCTTCAATAAAAACCGTTCCGTATGCAAACAGATCCTGGCTGCTCTGGTCGTAATCACTGAATATCGTTCCGTATGAAACCTGCGAACTCCCGACAACGCCGACTGCTGTGTTAAGAAGAGTCATATATGCAAGATTCCTGTTATTCGTTATCGTTCCGTTAAGACAACTCCCCTGGAAAACGAACGGTGCATCGTGTGTCATCTTTTCAGTCATATCGCTGTCAACAAAATTTTCCCCGTTCAATTCGTAACTGTCTGCATAACCGTTATTGTTGCTGTCACCTCTCCAGACAGTCCTTACAGAATATGTCGGCATTCCATGGCCCATCCAGTATACTGCGCCATACCCTTCGTTCCATTGTTTCAACACATTTGCATAATTTATGGGCTCTTCATCCACAAATTCGGAAGGGTTTGCGCCTGCTGCTTCAACAAGTGTCTTTGAACCGAAAATGTCCAAAAGAACATTCTCCTTCAGAAACTTTACAACATAGCCGCCGTCCATCTTCGGCAGGAACATCTGTCCGTCCTGATTTGGATAATATGCTATCGTTGTAGGAAACAGAAATCTCTGTCTGTATGTTGCCTCCGAAGGTTTTTCCTTAATAAATTTGATAGTCCTTGTCAGAATTTTATCAACATTGTCTATCCTGTCATTGTATACAGGTATTCTTCCGACAATGTATTCAAATGAAAACTCTATCTTATCTTCCCTTTCACCGTATATTCCATTGTTGTTCCGATCTATTTCTTCACTTATTTCTGCATAGAATATATCAGTAGGAACCTGCTCGTAGCTTTTTTCTTCAAGTATGTCCGGCCTTGTTGTGACCATAGGAACACCTTTGCCGCCGGGTAATGGATCATCTATGATCAGAAGAAAATAGAATTCTCTATATCTGTCTTTAAGATAATCCCTTATTTTATGAACTCTTTCTATCCCTTTAAGGTCTCCACCATTATAATCGTCTTCCGTTGCCACCTCAACTTTGAAACCGTCAGCTCTCTTTACGGAAATGAAATTATACAGTTCCTTTGATTCCGAAACGACTTTTTTAGAAGTGAGGATCAGCAGTGTGTCGCGTCCTTTTGTGGGGCCCATCGGGACAGGAGAGCTTTGTTCAAGATCTATTCTCACCCTGTCTATTTTAATGATCTTCGTGTCACTTACAGGAATGACAGGATAGATATCGGCGGAAAACTCTTTGATATCGCCGCTATAAGTCGGCATTTTCTGAAAAAGGAATTTTGCCGCAGTTGGAAGATATGCGCGCTCAAACTGAACTTTTTCAACTTTCTGCATATCGTTCAGTCTGTATAGAGCCATCCCTTTTTTAAGCGGACCGGTTAATGTTATTTCCCTTTTTTCAACGATCTCGACAGACTTTATCTTTCCTGAAAAAACAACTCTTTTATAGGGAAGGATCACCTTCTCCCCTGTTCCGTCAAGCTCGTAACCCTCTATCGCAGGGATAACACCTTCGTCGCCTTCGATGAACTCAATATCTGGAATAACAATCTCAACAGGCAGACCAGAAAGTGTAAAAAAGGAAATAAAAAATGCTGTAACAAGTAACTTTTTCATTCGTAAATCCTCAATAAACAATAATTCTACCAACTAAATAGCAATAAACTGTCCAGAAAGATTTTTCTATTTAAATCAAAGAGTTAGTTTAAAGATTCCTGAGTGCTTCAACGAGTTCTGTTTTTGATCTTGTTTTATCATCAACTTTTTTGATTATCCTTGCCGGAACGCCTGCGACTACTGTCATTGGCGGAACATCTGCGGTAACAACTGCTCCTGCGGCAACAACAGAGCCGGCTCCTATTCTGACCCCTTCAAGAACAACGGCATTTGCCCCCATGAGAACATTATCTTCAACAACGACAGGGGTCGCACTCGGCGGCTCAACCACTCCGGCAAGTACTGTGCCTGCGCCGATATGACAGTTCTTTCCGACTATCGCCCTTCCGCCTACAACGACATTCATATCTATCATTGTCCCTTCACCGATGATCGCACCGATATTTAAAACAGCTCCCATCATTATTACAGCTTTATCACCTATCTCGACCATATCGCGAATGATCGCACCGGGTTCAATTCTGGCATTGTATTTTGAAAGGTCGGCCAGTGGAACGGCAGAGTTTCTTCTGTCTATCTCCAGCCGTGTCATTTTGACATCCCTGTTTTTTTCTGCAAATTCCCTGACGACATTAAGTTCATCGTAAACTTCAATGAAATCAACACCTTCATAAAACTCTGCAAAATCTGAGAAATCGACTTCTTCAACTGCCCCTTTAAATAATGCCCTCACAGGTGTCCTTTTCTTTGATTCACTGATGATCCTGATGATCTCGTTAGCGTCCATTTTCCCCTCCGGAATTAAAATTCATTTGAATGATAATAAAAATATGTGTCTAATCAAATTTTTAACAATACTTTACTATTTAGCCCGAATGGTTTATAAAAATACAGATTTTCCGGGAGTTTTAATGGGAAAGATCGCTAATCTGATCAAATCTGCACGGCTTGCTGAAGTTTCACTGATGCTTGGATTCCCTTTTATGGGGACTCTCTTTGCCATGAAGAATTTTGAAAACCTTTTTTCTTCCGAAGTTTTCATTTTTATTACAGGGCTGTTCTTTCTCTGTACTGCAATATACGCTTTCAACGCCTGGGCCGGCTATGATGAAGATGGTGAAAATGAACGGCTTACAGGATTAAAGGATAAAAAGAACCGTTTTATGACCGCAACCGCTGTTTCAGGCATCCTTTTTATTCTGACTTTTTCCATTTCAGGGATATATTTTGTCATTCTTTCCCTTGTAAGCTTTTTTCTTTGGACTCTTTACAGCTGGCCTAAAAAAGGGTTTAAATACAGACCTGTGCTCGGTACTGTGATCCACTTTCTGGGTCAGGGGATCCACTTTCAAATGGGATATTCGGTCCTTGACAGAACAAGCTTCAGCTCCATCCTTGTTTCAATATACTTTTCACTCCTTTTTTCTGCCGGACATCTCAATCACGAACTTATTGATCATGACCCTGACAGAAAAATGAATGTCAACACCGGAGCGGTCCATTTCGGGAAAAAAATCTGGGAACGGGTCTCGTTTTCCGTTTTCACCTTTTCGACTCTGTATCTCCTGACTCTCTCAATGTTCCGGATCACCGACATAATGCTGAACTGGCCTTTCATTTTCGCAGGAACAGTACACATTGCATACCGCCTTATGTTCTGCAGGAACGATCTGTCAAAAGAACGGTTCCTCAACGAAAGGAGATTTTACCGTCTGGCATATTTTACTGCCGGAATATTCTTTATAGTCATGAAAGCATTTATTTAATATTTTCAGGAGTTTAAAATGTTTACAGCGATTGACCATCCATTAATAAGCCACAAGATCAACTGGATGAGGAAACACGACACTGACAAAAAAATGTTCAGGGAGCTTTTGAATGAAATTTCTATTCTTCTGATGTATGAGGCATCAAGAGATCTCCCTGTCAGAGAAGTTGAGATAACAACTCCGCTCATGAAAACGAAAGGGTTCATTCTTGAGGATAACGCTGTCGCTCTCATTCCAATACTCCGTGCAGGACTTGGAATGGCCGATATTCTTCAGGAGCTTCTACCCATCGCCAAAGTCGGCCACATCGGACTTTACAGAAACGAAGAGACCCTTGAACCAGTCGAATATTACAAAAAACTTCCCCGTGACATTTCTGAGCGGCATGTTTTCATTCTTGACCCGATGCTTGCAACAGGAGGGTCGCTCAGTGCCGCAGTTGACATCATAAAAAGGGAAGAACCCTTGTCTATAAAGGTACTTACCATCATTTCAGCCCCCGAAGGTCTTGCAAAGATGGAAGAAGAACATCCCGATGTCATGATCTACACAGCTCAAGTCGATGACCGTCTCAACGAAAAAGGATACATCCTCCCGGGACTCGGTGATGCAGGCGACCGTCTTTTTGGAACTCTCTGAACTAAGTCGATAAAAAAAGATTCTTAAAACAGAAATATCACAGCAACTCCGGAAAAAGCGATAACTGCCCCTGCAATTTCGCGGAGTTTTATTTTTTCCTTAAAGATGAATCTGCTTGGAACAATTATGAACACAGGGGCTAACGACATCAGCGTCGCCGCAATTCCGGCATTTGTGTGCTGAACTGCAAGCAAGCTGAATGTAACACCCATAAAAGGGCCGAAAAAAGCACCTGTGGTTATCCTTTTCATTGCAGAAATGTTTTTTATGGAACTGATCACAACTCCCCACTTTTTCAGCATTGTAAAAATGATCGAAAACCCTATGATCCCGGCAATCACTCTTATCTGTGTTGATGATATCGCGCTGTAATCTTTCATTCCGAGCTTACTTAAAACAAGCCCCAGTGCCTGACCCATTGCACCTCCGACAGCAAGAGAAAGACCATATTTTGTAATTTTCCTCTCTTGACCACCTTTTTTCCCTGAAATCACAAAAATTATTCCTGAAATCGTCAGCATCATCCCCAGGAATGATGTCACGGCAAGCTCTTCACCAAGAATTATCTTTGCAAGTATTGCCGTAAAAACAGGAGCGAGTGTCATTATAAGCATTGAAATTCTTGAGCCGATTACAACAAGTGCCTGAAATAAAAGAAGATCACCGATAAGAAAACCAGCAACACCGGAAAGTGTAAGCCAGAACCAGGCAGAGGGTGTTGCATCGAACGGAAAAAACTGACCATTCGCAAAAAACGACATTCCGGAAAGAAAAAACAATGCAAGAACCAGCCGGATTATGTTTACCTGCAGCGAACCGACCCTTTTGCCGGCCGACTCAAAAGCTAAAGATGTAATACTCCAGCACAGCGATGCACTTATTGCCGCGATCTCTCCGAAATAAGAAATGTCTGACATTCAGCGTTACTGAATATTGTCTTTTCTTGTTTTGAGCATATTTTCATACGCTTTCACCGCATCACTGAGAGCTTTTGCAAGTTCCGCCGCCTTTCTTGGAGTAACAACGATACGATCGGTTACAAGACCCATCTGGGCCTGCGGCTGCATCATGATAAAATCAATTAGAAATTCATTTTCATTGAATGTTATCGCAAACGAATTCGAATAGTTGCCTGCCGCAACATCATCATTTTTCAATTTAAGCTGAATATTCTTTCCTTCTACAACCGGCTTCCCTACATTTCCCATTTTATTCTCCTGCAGTAATTATCAACTATCTTCTCAATTCTCTCTCTTTTGCGCTGAAAATACAACCGCAGTATTTCTGACGGTATAATCCGTATTCTTTTGACAATTCAATGGACCTTTTGTAATCCCATTTCTCAAGGAACCATTTTATATCAAATCTTTCCGACAACAGCATCCCTATCTCATCAATCCACTCATAGTTTTTGTATGGGCTGATGCTTAGAGTCGTTGTCACCGTTGTCGCATTTATTTCAGTAGCTTTTCTAAATGTTTCAAGAAGCCGGATATAATAACAGATCTTACACCGGAAACCCCTCTCCCCACTGGTCGAAACAGGATCTACCATCTGATTCCATTCATAATTATCATATTTTCCGCGGATGACCTCTATCCCTGACCCGTATCTTTTTTCAACATATCTGCTTAATTCTATAAATCTTTTCTCCTCTTCGGTTTCAGGAGAAATATTAGGGTTGTAATAGAAAACTGAAATATCAGGATCAGAACCGCTTTTTATTTTCTCGAGAACCGCTGTAGTGCACGGAGCACAGCATGAATGGATTAAAATGTGTTCTTTCAATTACTTACGAAACTTTCTTTTCTTTAAATATTGAACCTTCTTTTTTCCTGTTCCTGACCTTTTTATCGATCATTTTTATAAGTTCTTCAACCGACTGAGCTTTAACATTCTTGATAAACTGTTCCCGATAATTTCTAACCATGCTGACTGTGTCAAGCTCAATGTCAAACACTTTGTAAGATCCGTCAACTTTATGAAGATGATAGATAAGTTCATAGATTACAGGTTTCCCTTTGAGAGCGGCCTGAACTTCTGTCGTAACAAAAACACTCTGCGGAACACCTTTTATGTACATTTTCTCAATCCCTTTATCAATATACTTCTTTTCGTAACTTTTATTGTAGAAAGTGTCCTCCAGATAAAGTTCAGTAAACAGTTCCTTGATCTTGCTGAACAGCTCTTCCTTTTTCTCTTCGGGTGTTGTTTCCCATTTTTCGCCAATTATGTAACTTGCAATAAATTTATAATCTATGATCTCCTCCACCGCCTTTTTCATGTCGGCATCTTTCTGCTTGAACTGGGCTGACCCTTTCTTCGGTTTGACATTCGCCCATTTTTCAAGTATCTGCTCTTTTGACTCAAGGAATTTCACAGCTTCATTGACATTGAACTCTTCATTCCCGGCAACAGCAGCCGCAGGATTTTCAACCTTCTTTGTTTCATTAGCGGAAACAACTCCCGACAGAAAAAGAAGAAACAACAGAAAAACCGAATTCTTCATGATCACCTCGCACCCGTATATTCAATAAGATCTTCAACTTTCATATTATAATCATAAATGCTCTGGATATAAAGGTATTCGTTTTCAAAAAAAACCTTCACCGCATCGATAAGATCATTGGTATTGTTAAAGCCGCTCTCATAGTTCGTAAATTCTGATGTCATCCATCCTTTTGAGAATTTACGGGCATTTTTCATGTGCTCCACCTGTGATTCAAGTGACTTCAGTTCATTATATTTCTGCTTTATGATCAATGGAGCACTCTTTTTTGCAAATGATGCCTGTGCTTTCATTGCGCGCCATTCGGACTTTGCCTTTTTTATGTTCATCCCCTGCTCAACAAAATTGAGATTGAAAACAAAACCTATTCCCAGTTCTCCATCCCATCCGTTGTAAGGACTGTCGGGGTATAGATAATTCTTCTCATAAACAGAACTTGTATATTTGTATGTGAAATACCCTGCTATCCCCAGATCGGGCAGGATCTTTGAGATCTCAAGCTCATAAAGGTTCTCGTATGCACTCAGTCCGCTTGTAAGATATTTTGAATAAGGGCTTTCAGAAAACATATAATCAACGATCTGGTCATATTCCTTTTTATATTCAACAACTTTCATTGAAGAGTCTGCCAACTGCCAGTTTTCGCCAAGTATCTGCGAAATAACTTCCTTCAGTGTCTCCATCTGAAAAACCAGTTTTTTGTGTCTGTAGGCAAGTTTCTCTTTTTCAATTCTAAGCTTTATCAGGTCTTTCTGTCTGACCCCTTCTTTTTCTTCAAAAAGCATCTCTTTGAGCTTTTCTTCGGCTTTATCGACCTGTTGCAGCGCCGGCTCCAAAGTTGCGAACATTTCTGAAGCCATGACCCATGACCAGTAGAATACAGCCGCCTCTTTGCGGAGTTTGAGCTCTCCTATCGCTGCCTCTGCTTTTTTTGCTTCAATTTGAGCTTTGGTGACATCAAGACCGTTTTTGATCTTTCCGAATGTATAGACAGGAAGAACGATATCGCCTTTCATCCTTATCGCAACACCATACTCGCTAAGATCGTAATAACTCTTGATCCAGTCACTTTCAATGAATGTGTATCCACCCTGACCATCCTCTTCTATCCTCGCCCTTTCATATTCATATTTAGGATGAGGACCGACACCGAAAGTGAATTTTATCTTTGGAAAATACTGGGAAAGAACTTTATTGTAATCGGCCTGAGCACTTTCAATTTTATATTTAAGAGATTCTATTATATCGGCTTTTTCAATGAAAGCTTCCACGAACTGATCTTTTGTATAAACCTTTGCTTCGCTGCCGGACAACAAAAAATATCCGGAAAGAATAAAAAAACAAAGGAGCGTCTTTTTTAAGGACGCCCCTCTGAAAATATCTGAAAAGACTTTTTTCATCAGATCATTTAATCTGTGCAGCAACTTCCTCTGCAAAATTATTTTCCTTCTTTTCAATCCCTTCTCCGAGCTCAAAACGATGGAACCTTACTATCTTAAGCTCCGCTCCAACTTTCTTTCCGGTCTCTTTTACAAGGTCTTTTACCTTTATGTCGCCGTTCATTACAAACGCCTGCTCAAGCAGTGTATTCTCTGCTATGAACTTCTTAATACGGCCTTCAACTATCTTTTCAGCGATGTTCTGCGGTTTTCCCATTTCCATTACCTGTGCAAGGAAAGCACGCTTTTCAGACTCGAGCTTGTCCTGCGGAAATGAAGATTCATCTACACAGTCAGGACGCATTGAGGCAATCTGCATGGCGATCCCGTCGCTCATCTCAACAACTTCCGGTTTTTTGACAGCATCTTTATCTGAGGACTGAACTTCGAGCATGACTCCGATCTTTCCACCCATATGAATATAGGAATGAATGAGAGAGCTGTCGCTTCCTGAATATTTTACAAATCTTCTCGGTTTTATGTTCTCACCGATAGTTGCCACTGCGTCTGTTGTAAGTTTTTCAACATTTGCATCATAGAATTTATCTTCCATTGAAACGAGAACCCCTTCCTCAGATGCATTTTTCATGAAATAGCCCGATATTTCTCTGGAAAGATTTTTAAAACCTTCGCTTTTTGCCGCAAAATCCGTTTCACAGTTAAGCTCAAAAAGAAGCCCGTTCGAGTTTTCAATTATAGAAAGCACAGTTCCTTCACTTGCAACACGACCGGCTTTCTTTGCGGCTTTTGCTATCCCTTTATCCTTAAGTATCTGCATTGCCTCTTCCATGTTCCCGTTAGCTTCCTGGAGGGCTTTTTTGCAATCCATCATTCCTGCGCCGCTTCTTTCTCTGAGGTCTTTTACCAATGATGCGGAAATTTCCATATTATTCCTCCCCTTTCTCTGTTACATCTTCTTCGTGTGCATCGGTCTGTTCGTCAGGATTTTCAGAAGTTGCTATTCTCTTCACTCTGACCTTTCTTCCGGCAACACTTCTTGTTTCTCCTCTTGCGGGCTTATCTTTTCTGTCTTTCTGCTCAGTCACTATCTTCTGCTTATAGATGTCAAGCCC
>JAGOEX010000107.1 GCA_017997475.1 bacterium | reverse complement strand
CGGAATCTTTGTCAGGTTGAATCATATCAATGTCGTTTTCAGTGTCGTTCCTCGGGTTATTGCCGTTGCAGGATGTGCAGGAAAACAGAAAAAGTGTGAAAATCAGAATCGCGTGCTTCATAAAACCCCAAAAAATCAAATAATTAACGGATTAGACTATCTCAAACTCAGAAATTAATCAAGGAGTAATATAAATAATTTGACGAAAATGATTCGAGTCGCTATATTTGATAGTGTTTAGTTTTAATTAGAGGAAAAGATGCAAAATCAGATGGCGGAGCTTTTTCAAACAGACCGGTCATCAATCGCAAAGCATATTGGCAATGTATATAAGTCGCTGGAATTAGACAGATTATCAACCTGTGCAAAAATTGCACAGGTTCAAATTGAAGGAGATCGGAAAGTTTCAAGAAAAATTGAATATTACAATCTCGATATGATCATTTCTGTCGGATACCGTGTTAATTCTTTAAGAGGCACTCAGTTTCGAATCTGGGCAAATAAAGTGCTGAAAGACTACCTTATGAAAGGGTATGCACTCAATCAGCGGATCGAGCAGATCGAAGAAAAACTGTTTGAACACGATAAAAAGTTTGAACTGATAATTCAGCAGGCAATCCCACTGAAAGAAGGAATATTCTTTGACGGGCAGGTGTTCGATGCTTATGAAATAAAGGTTTTCAGCAAGTCACATGACCGATTTCTGATAATTGATGAAAAAATTGTCTATCATATCGGCGGTTCACTCAAAGATCTCGGGAAAAAGCTGTTCGCATTTTCAAGAATAGAAATTGACCCTCAAATTATCTTGAATTATTTGGTGGAATTTAGGCAGCTTTAAATTGAATAACTATATTTGAAATCGACCTGTCCGTCATAGAACATGGGAAAATCCCGTGATTTAATTGCATCAAGTATGCAGTCACCGAAAAGGGATGACTGATATTTCTCTGTTGTGAAATAGATATCGAGTATTTTTCCGCTTCCTGCGACTCTTACCATCAGTTCCATTGTTCCCATCATGTTCCTGTCGCCCTGTTCGTATCTGTTCTGATAACACTGGGTGATGTCAGGGAGAAATTTGTTCATGTGGACCATGACCTGTTTTCCATTAAGTGATGCAGGAAGATAATCTTCTCTCCCTGCCCACGCTTTCCTGAGTGTCGCTTCATCGGGAGGAGTCGTAACGAATTCAGTGTCTTCCGGCTTTGCCGGTCTTTTTATGAGATCTCCTTCAACTTTCGCCTGTTTTGAGATCATTGCAATTATATCTTTGTTGTTCCTTTCTTTTGCATAGCCGAGTGCCGTCTTACTTGTTTTAAAGTGTATCTTGTTTATGTCGGCACGGTATTCAAGAAGGGTTTTGACTATTTCTGTATGACCGTTCTGTGAAGCGAACATTAAAGCGCTCATTCCGTCAACTGTCACATCGTTGATATTCGCCCTGTTATTGAGAAAGAGCTTGAGCATTTCATTGTGACCGTAACGGGCTGCATCCATAAGAGGCGTCTCTTTGTATCTGTCGCTGATATTGATTGCGGCACCTTTTTCAACGAGCATTTTAACGGTTTCTAAGCGCCCTTTTTTTGCCGCCCACATTATTACCGGTTCTTCACGGTATCCGTCAGTTGCATTGATGTATGCTTTTTTCCCAAGAAGTATTGTGACAAGGTCGTTGTCTCCCTTAGCCGCAGCCCAGTGAAGGGGATAGACACCGCTTTTGTTCTTTGAATTCACATCGATTCCGCCGTCGATCATTTTTACTGCGGCATCCTTATTTCCCGTTCTTATTGCTTCAACGAGCTGTTCAATGTCGCCGGAATTAACGGATGATCCTTTGACAGCACCTTCCTGTTTTTTTGATGTGCCGGACTTTTGTTCATCTGTGCCCTGCGATCTTGTTTCAACGGAACCGCATGAGCTGACAATGAAAATAATTAAGAAAACCAGCCAGTTAGATCTTTTCATATTAACCTCCGTTAAAATCCGGTCAATCTTTTTTATTTACGGAGTCAATTCTTTTCCTGAGATTTTCAGCTTTTTCAGATTCACCCTTTCTGTCAAAATGTTCCGCAGTGAATGTCAAATAACTTAAAGCCGCTTTTTTCCACCCTTCCTTTGATGCCGTTTCAACAGCATTGAGCAGAGTGTTTTCATCATAACAGTCCTTTTTTACGGCAAAAGAAGAGGCGATCAGTTTTGAAAGCGGTTCATCAAGTTTTTTTACCGCTTTGTTCAGTTTTGCAGTATCGCAGGGTGAAGTGTGTTTTTCGATGTCCTTATATTTTTCAGGAATATCTGAGTTTTTTGAAGAAATGAAATTGTAATAAACGGTATTTTCATTCTTTCTGAGAATGTCCAGCAATGGTTCCGCTTCTGTGCAGGTTCTGTAGTTCATTAAGGAATAGTCAAGGGAGCATTTAATAAGATGTGCTTTTACTATTTCATCGGGATCTGTTGTCATTTCAAGATTTTCAACCAGTTTTTTATAGTAACTTTCTGAAAATTTATCGTTCCCTTCCATGAAATTTGATATGAAATTGTTCATGTTCACAAAACTTTCCTGCTGCCATGCAGGTGCGGGCTGAGAACTGCATGAAAGGATAAGAATTGATAAAAAATAAAGGGGAACGATCTTTTTCATGGCAGTTTTATCTCCTTCTTCTGTTCGATCGGAAGGGCGTTCCTGACATCTTTTATCATTATGTTTACTGAGTTCAGCGTTATATCAACCTCTTTACGGAGCATCTCAAGGTCATTGGTCGCACCTTCAACATTTTCACCTGTTTTGACAAGGTTTGAAACAAGAGAATCAAGCTCTTTCATTTTTTTCTCGATGTCATCAATTATCCTGTTCACTTTTTTAACAGTTCCTTCTTCTCCAAGTATCTGTTCATCAGCTTTCAAAAGGGTTTTGTTGGCATTTGATATAAGCAGTTCCGCTTCTTTCAGAGCTGTGTTAAGGGATGAGATGCTTTCCTTGAAATCTTTTGCTGTTTTTGGATCGCCGGCAAGCATTTCGATTACACCCTGTTTCCTTGCGAGTTCATTTGTAATAGTTTCGGCGTTTGCAAGTGTTTTTGTAAGATCGCTCTCTTTGCCTGTCATCACTTTCACATTTGTTGCGATCTCATCCACTTTTTCAACCATCGGCTGAAGCTTTTTTATGACTTCGTTGATATCATCAATGGTGTCAGTCGGGAAAACAAGCTCTTCATCAGCTTCGGGAGCATTGATATCGGGAGTTTTCACCACAAATCTCGGAGAACCGATGAACGGTTTTTCAAGAGTGAAAGTTGAGCTTTTGTTTATCCGTTCGGCATGCCTTTGAGGGACTTTTACTGAGATGACAACATTGCCTGCAGGATCAAGTTCAAGTGTGGCAACTTTTCCTATCTCAAAGCCGGAAAACAACAGAGGCATTCCTTCTGTTATCCCTTCTCCGCTCGGTGATGAAAGGGTATAAAAGCGGTGATCTGTGAAAAAATCTTTCTGAATAAGGAGAAATATTACGAACACAATTATGGCAACGACTGAAATAATAAGAAAAATTCCGACTTTGAAGCCAGCCGATCTACTCAATCAAATCTCCGTATCTGTCACGGTGCCACTCATAATCTGCAATGATACACTGCTCGAAATGTGTGTCAAGCAATGTAAGTATTTTTCTTATCGACTGAACTGTAGGCATATTTCTCAGCATATAAAAAGGTCTGTCAATGACGATGTCTGCCCCCGTCATCATGATAGCTCTTAAAAGTTTCACTTTGAACCTTGTCATTTCATCAAACGAGGAAGGTTTTGAATTTATTGAGGAATTTATGTCAAGAAGTTCCATGAGAGCTTTTATGTTGCTGAATATCATTTTGTCCGGAATGTCTGAATGGAACCTTGCAACAAGTGCGATGTTGTCAATAGCTGTGAGATTTGAAAGGAGAGGAATGTCAGGAGAGACGAATGCAGTTTTAGCCAGGTTGATGTGTTCGGCAAACCACGAATCAAAATCGGGTTCGTTCACAAATAGTTTAACGCTAACCTTGCCGCTAATGACAGCACCTCCACAAGTATAATTGACATGAAAACGCTCATCATCCCTTTTAAAACGGCAACAGGGATGGCAGTCATCATATATTTTGTCCGCCAGCCGTGATAAAGGGGAATAACTGATATTAAGAATCCGAAAGTCATGCTTTTTAGGAGCATTACAAGAAGATCTGTCGCTGTTACCGATTTTGCAATGAGATCGGCATACATTCCCGGGCTCATCTGAAAAATGATGCTTGAAAAGATGAATCCGCTGAAAAGGACGACGATCGAAAAAACGGAAGAAAGTATCGTGACACTCAGGACAAAGCTGATTATTCTCGGTACAAAAAGATATTTTACAGGGTCTATCCCGAACGATTCAAGGGCGTCTATCTCTTTGTTGACTTTCATCACTGCAATTTCGGCATTAACGGCGCTTGAACTTCTAAGAGCCAGAAGAAAAACTGTTATGAGCGGTGCCATTTCAAGCACCACGAGCCCCATGATGATGTCGCCAAGATACTGGACAAGCCCCAAGCTTTTGACCGTCTGCAGAACTATTCCGATGAAAATGCTCCCGTAAACGACACTTAAAAATATGAAAAGAGACAGAAGTTCATAAGCCGTGAAGAATATCTGGATTACAAGTACATCGAATACAGCACGGTTGAAAAACGACCCTGACCCGATCGCCTTGAGACATCTGAGGACAAATGAAGAAAAATTCGCTATATCATTGTATTTTGCAATGGTCCTGTTGCCGATGTTCTCTATCGCCGATCTCAAAATAAACCTCAAAAAATGCAAATTGATTATACACAACACAAAAAATATTACAATTTAGAGAATCAATCTGTCAAAACCATTGGTGAATATTTAAAAAAGTTGATAAAAATAAAAAATAAGTTAGTTTTTTCCAACAGTACCCGTTCTGCATACCGTAAGATCTGAAAGCGGGTCATTTTTTTATGTGATTATAGAAAATATCTGGAGTAGTTAATGTCCACTTCAAAAGAATTTATAGACTATATCCTTGAAAACATTGAAGATGCGGGAGTTGTCACTGTCAGGAAGATGTTCGGCGAATATGCGGTTTACTGTGACGGGAAGGTGATAGCTCTTGTTTGTGACAATCAGTTTTTCCTGAAACCGACTAAGGCAGGGCGTGATTTCATCGGTGATGTCATTGAGGCGCCGCCTTACAATGGTGCAAAGCCGCATTATCTTATCGAGGATGGTATTGATGATTGCAAATGGTTCAGCAGGTTGATAAAGATAACGGCAAATGAAGTTCCCGAGCCTAAGCCCAAAAAGAAGAAAGCTAAGTGATGATGATTTTTAATAGACCGGTTTCTTTTTTCTGAGTTCTTTCTGCATTGCAACCACTGTTTCAAGCGGAAGAGCAGTAATTGTCACGATAAGTTCGTTTGAAATTCCGGCGAGGATCGCTTTTTTGCATACTGTGTTCTTTTCTTCAAGTCTGCCTTCTTCACGGCCTGTTTCTCTGAGTCTTTCTGTCATTGATACCATTTTACTGCCTCGTACTGATTTAAATTACAACTTTAATGAAAATATAGGGGTGCGGGACAAAATCTTATTTCATTAAGTAATGATATGGTTTTGGTGATGTTAAGTCAAGATACTATTTCAGAACTCTCAGATTGAGTCCGCCCGGATACATATAACTTACATCCATTCCCCATCCATAGATCAGTATTCCGCAAGGTCCGGTGCAGTTGAGCTGATGTCGCATAAAATCTTCATCAAGTTCAAAAATGTAGAATATTTTATCAGAGCCGTAAACTGTTCCCTGTTTTACCGGAACGGGAGTGGTTTCATCAAGTGTGACAAAAACGCCCTGATCGGTAACGACCTGGACAAAATTCTCATTTCCGTCATCTTCCCCTTTAACAGAGCTTGAAAAAAAGAAATATTCATTTCTGAACTGTTCAACTGGAGGGATTATTGACATTGCCGGATCTCCGTAACAGCCAGTATGTGAAGAGCCGGTAGTGCTGTCGCGGCAGTCAAAGCTCTGATCTTCCGACCCGCTGAGGTATTGGACAACCTGAACCGGCTTATCCGCTTCAATGAACGATGAGCCGGGGTCAAAACCGTCACCCCAGAAATAATAGATCTCATACTGGTGCCACTGGCCTTTATTTAAAGTGACATTAAATTCGTTTCCCGATTCCTGTTTGTCGTCCATGGTCTTTATTTTGACATTTGTAGAATCTTCCGATGCCACAATTCTTATTACATCCCTTTCTTTCTCTCTAGGCCTGGTTTTTACAACAGCATAACGCTGACCCCAGCGGTTCACAGGCAGAAGCTGATGTTCAAGATGATCGCAGTATCCTCTGTCTTTGGGAATGTTTGCACATCCATGTCCTCCGAAAACTGCAAAAGGTGCGCAGTTATTAAGCGGATTTTTACAGTAAATTCTTGTCCCTGTAAGGTCATCCAGATTATTTCCGCTTGTAATATTAAGCACTTCTCCTTTTCTGACTGTGACATTGAAAGGTGTGCCTGCCGGGGATGCAGGGATTCCGCCGCCTCCCTTTATTTCGACTGTCGGAACTATTTCCAGCTCGACATCCATATTATTTACCCCTATCACGGTGAAATATCCCGGACCGTCGCTTCCCACTCCAGTCTGGTCTTCATAAGTTGAAACATAGTAATCAGTTCCAAGTTTCTTCGAAGGGAACAGCAGTGATGCGTCATTTGATGAAAGATTTTCAAAAGGGTTGAACTGATAGATCGTTACAGGAACATCGCTCTGAATGTGATAACTCAGGAAACTTGCCGAAGTCCCGATAAGCATTCTGTCGTCTTTTCTCGGAGTTACAAGGATGATCTCTTTTGGCGGAATGGTGATGGCAAAGCCGGAATCTTTGTTGTCACATTTCATCGCATCATAAGGATTGCCGAAGATGTCATTTTCAACAGTCTTATAACAGTAGGCGAATTCACTGACCGGTGTTTCTGTTCCGTCAGGAAGGGTTTTAAGCAGTTTTATTGTTGCAGTAAGAGTCGGGTGTGTGTTCGCGATCGCGACTGAAAAACTGTCATGCTCTGTCACAAGTTCTGTTTTTCTGCCGTTGTAGAGTTTTGCTGTGTAGAATTCGCAACCTTCGTAACTGCTTCCTGATGATGCACACGCAGCAGATTCACATTTTCCGAAAAAACAGACGAGTCCCTCTTCACATGTTTCTACAGGAGTTTCATTCAGACCTGTTCCTTCAGCATTGCATTCATAGACTGCGTCATTGTCAGAAGGGTTACAGACCCTCATTCCGGGAGTGCAGGTTATTGACGGATTTTCATTGTCAGGGGTCTCTTTGCTGTCATCATCGGTTTTAGATGAGTTGTCATCTGAGTTTTCGGTGTCACTGCCGGCTGAATCACCGTCAGCAGACGGATCCTTGTCGGTCGCTTCAGAGTCATTGATATTCTCATTTTCGGAAACGGACTCTTCATCTTTTGTACAGGAAAGGAAGAACACCGTAATTGCAAAAATAATGAAAATAAAAGTCTTTTTCATGGAAAATCTCCAAAATTAATTCACACACAGGCCGATAATAGGTGATATGCAACTTTATGTCAAAAAAACAGATGATGAAAAACAGGAATTCGGTTCACACACGGTAACTCATTGTCAGTCCGTGTCCGATGGGAAGTATTGTGGAAAAGAGTTTTTTGTGGGCAAAAACGGCTCTGTTATAGTCGTGGGTGTAGTCGCCAAGTCCGCTTCTTACTGTTTCAATGACCCTGAAAAGGGTGTCGTCAGCGATGATGATTCCCCCTTTTCTGCATCAAGAAACAGAAGGGGTCAGAAACAGAAGGGGTCAGGGCGCAATATTTATATATAAAATTGTTGACATTCCAAAATGAGTTGTTAATATCCTCCCATGGTTAGACCTTTGCGAATCACATATCCCGGTGCTATTTATCACATAATAAACCGCGGTTGCAGAAGAGATAAGATCTTCCGGCGTATCGCCGACCGTGAGGAATTTCTTTCAAGGTTGACGGCCGCCTCATCAAAATATGGAATAATTATTCATGGTTACTGCCTGATGGACAATCACTTTCACCTTCTTGTGGAAACTCCGAATGAGAATCTTTCTGCTTTCATGCAGCTTCTTCAGTGCGGTTATGCCAACTGGTTCAAGGTCAGGTATAAATTGGTGGGACCACTTTTCCAGAGCCGTTTTAAATCTGTTCTGGTCGAGGATGAAAGTTATCTCGTGACACTTTCAGCATATATTCATCTCAATCCTGTCAGAGCGAAAATGACAAACGATCCGGAGAGTTACAGATGGAGCAGCTGCGGGCAATATTTGAGGAATGAAAGAACAGAACTTGTTGATCCCGCAATGGTTATGGAGTATGCAGGCGGAGTTGATAACTATACATTTATACTGGAAGAAATGATTGAAGATTCGTTGCCACCCGAAGCAGTTTACGGCAAGTTTTCTATTCTTGGAACTGCCGCATTCAAAGAAAAAGTCGCACGACAGATCGATGACACGGAGATAAGCAGAAAAGGAGTGTCTGAATATAAAAAACTGAAAAGCACAACACCTGAAAAAATTGCTGAAGCCGTCAAAAAAGTGATGAATGTCAGCGATGAGCAGATGATCGCAAAAACAAAAGGGAACACGGCAAGGAAACTTTTTCTTTATCTCCTGAAAAAACACACGACACTCAAAGTGGTTGAAATAGCTGAACTTTCCGGAATGAGCTCAGTAGCAGCAGGAGAGTTGATAAGACGATTCGGCAGAGAAATGAAAGCATCAAAAGAACTTGCAACCTTATTAAATCATTCGGAAAAACTGCTGAATGAATGAACATGTATATAAATATTGCGCCCTGACCCCTATGGCCTGACCCTATGGCCTTACCCCTATGGCCTTAGACCCCTATGGCCTTACGGAAAAACTGCTGAATGAATGAACATATATATAAATATTGTGCCCTGACCCCTATGGCTGTTAAAGGCTGGAACAATTGGTT
>JAGOEX010000106.1 GCA_017997475.1 bacterium | reverse complement strand
AAGTATTTTCTGAGAAAGATATACTGTTCCTCCGTCGAAATTGACATACCATGCATATCCTATATTGATATCCTCTTCCGAAGAAGACCACAGATCCCTTCTGTCGCCAAAATATGAATGGCTTTCATCGTCCCAATTGCCATCACCGCAATAATCATTGTGGCACTCAGTATTAGAAAGACACTCATCTGTTACTTCACAGTCACCACCGGTTTCAGTTGACGGATTATCTTTAATGAGCATTCTGAGCTCTGATATTGTCGGAAGACGGCCTTTGATCTGCTTACAGTAACTTGATGCTTCCGCCCAGTCCTGATTTGATGACAGCTCAGACCATTTCAACCCTTTATATTCGTGGCAGAATCTGTTTTCTGATGAACAGATGCATAATCCGTCATCATACCAGTGGCCTGAATAACAGTACTGGGGCTGATCCATTGACGCATCTTCAGCACAATCAAGATATCTGATATCTCCTTCCTTCTGACATTCTTCTGTACCGCATGCAGCAGTCATAAATACAGCCAACGCTGTAAAAACAAGAACTTTCCCCATTTTTTTTCACCTCGCTAATTCTTGTAATCTTCATCTTTATCTTTAAAAACAAAGAATGATTCCGGTGGTTTAGATTCAATAACAACAGCTTTTCCAGTGACTGGATGAGGAAAAGAGAGATAAATCGAATGAAGCCGTATCCGCCGTTCATATTTGCGGTCGGCTCCGTACCGTCTGTCACCTACGATCGGACAACCGATGTCTGCCATGTGGGCTCTGATCTGGTTTTTTCTGCCTGTGTGGAGCTTCACTTCAAGAACGGTGCGATCCCCTATTCTTTCCAATGTTTTATATTCACTTTTTGCAAATTTTGCACCCGGAACTTCTTTTTTTAAGCTTTTCACCCTGTTGTCATCCCCTTCAACTATCCACGATTCAACAGTTCCATCTGCCGGATTTGGCGTTCCTTCAACGATAGCCAGATATTTCTTTT
This sequence comes from bacterium, assembly GCA_017997475.1. GTDB lineage: Bacteria > UBP6 > UBA1177 > UBA1177 > UBA1177 > JAGOEX01. The sequence goes on along the minus strand of JAGOEX010000106.1, from coordinate 8,105 downwards.
CAGTTTTTTCCCAGTTGTTCCTCATGAAATCCATCATCTTTTCCGATTTTGCAAGAAGAAGAACACCTGAAACTTCCTTATCAAGCCGGTGAGCGGCATAAACTCTTGTCCGCCCGTTTGTGTTAGCCCTGAACCAATCTGACATTATCTCCACACAACTTGGTGAGGAATCAGAGCTTTTTGAATTTATACCCGGAATTTTATCGATCGCGACAAAGTGATCATCTTCAAAAATTATCCTCATCGGCGGCTTTTCAGCCCTGTGTTCACCGGTTTTTATCTCGATCTCGTCCCCTGCGTTAAGCTCAGTTGCAAAATGGGAGACACATTTTCCTCTCAAAAAAACAGAACCGTTTGCAAGCAGTTTTTTTATCCTCGTCCTTGGCGAATCAGGATAAAGCTTTATCAGCAAATCCATAAGCTTAATGTTTTCAGTCACTTTATGTTTCAAGAGAACTCCATTGAAAATTCTGCAATATTTAAGAAGATTATGCCGCTTTAGTCAACATAAACTTGATATCCACCATATTTTATAGTACTTGAGCACAGTTTTCTGTTTTTTTAGAGGTAATATGTCAAGACTTCATGAAGAGATCGCGAAAAGAAAGACTTTTGCGATAATAAGCCATCCGGATGCGGGAAAAACGACTCTCACTGAAAAACTGCTCCTTTTCGGGGGTCAGCTTGTTACAGCGGGAGCTGTCAAATCAAATAAAATTCAGAAAAGCACTACTTCAGATTTCATGGAGATAGAGAGGCAGAGAGGGATTTCAGTTGCAACTTCGGTCATGAGCTTTGAATACCGCGACCTTAAAATCAACATTCTCGACACTCCCGGGCACAAGGATTTTGCGGAAGATACATACAGAACTCTCACTGCCGTTGACAGCGTAATTCTTGTCGTTGATTCGGTTAAAGGTGTAGAATCACAGACTGAACGGCTGATGAATGTGTGCCGGATGAGAAACACTCCAGTCATCGTTTTCATTAATAAGCTCGACCGTGAAGGACAGTCCCCTTTTGAACTTCTTGACGAAATTGAAGCGAAACTCAGCATAAAAGTGCGTCCCCTCACCTGGCCGATCAGCAGGGGAAAAACATTCAAAGGGGTCTATAATCTCCACAAAAAGAACCTGAACCTTTTTGCGGCAGATTCTCAGCGAATTGCAAAAAACATCATTGAGATCAAGGACATATCTCAACCAGAACTCAATGACCACATCGGTGACTTTGCAGATAAGCTCAGAGAGGATGTGACACTTATTGAAGGCGTGTATGACCCGTTTGACAAAGAGGATTACCTTTTGGGCAATATCGCTCCTGTGTTTTTCGGTAGCGCCGTCAACAGTTTCGGAGTGAACGAACTTCTTGACACTTTCTGTGATATTGCTCCAAACCCGATGTTCAGAATGACCGACAAGAGAAAAATTTCAGCAAACGAAGATAAGTTCACCGGATTTGTGTTTAAGATCCATGCCAACCTTGACCCGAAACACCGAAACAGAATGGTATTTGTCCGTATCTGTTCAGGAATCTTTGAAAAAAACAAATATTATCACCATGTGCGACTCGACAAGAAACTTAAGTTCAACACTCCTGCAAGCTTTGTCGGACAGAAAAAGGAAACAATTGATGAGGCATTTCCAGGCGATGTTGTAGGACTATATGATGTCGGGAATTTTAAAATAGGAGACACGCTGACTGAAGGAGAAGAACTCAATTTCCAGGGAATCCCTTCTTTCAGCCCTGAAATATTCAAACTTATCCAGAACAGAACATTTGAGAAAGTAAAACAGCTTGATAAAGGGGTTCTGCAACTTTCTGAGGAAGGTGTCGCTCAGCTTTTTATTCAGGATCAGGGAAGAAGAAAGATAATCGGAACAGTCGGGGAACTTCAGTTTGAGGTTCTGCAATACCGCCTGCTTAATGAATACGGTGCAGACTGCTCATTCACTCCGCTCAACTATACAAAAGCCCGCTGGATAACATCAAAAGACCCTAAAAAGATTGATGAATTCTGCAAATTCAAAAGCAATCAGATCGCCAAGGACAAAGACGGCAACCTTGTCTTTTTTGCCGAATCGGACTGGATGCTTCAATATTACATGAAAGATCATCCCGACATAGAATTCCACACAACTTCTGAATTTAAAACAAGAATCGATTAATATCACTTCTCACAAAGAACGGATGCATCCTCTTTTGAAACCTGAATGTTTCTGATGAAAGGGATTATCCGGTATCTCATTGACGGTATCATGTCACCAGTTACGGGAATATCGACTTGAAATGACTTTGTTTCACCCGCTTTTATCGTTGAACTCCCTTCAGTTACCGACCCGACAGAAAGTATTTCGTGTCTTCCGCTCATTATTCTCAGCTCGATCTCTTCACCTTTGATAATGAAATCCTTTTTCAAGCTGTTCGTGACCTTGAAAGTAAGGTTCACCTTCTGATCACTTGTGCATGATATTGAATCTATTGATGAATCTATGTATTTAGGCCAGTTTACAGATTCAATTTCGATTATCTGTTCGGATTCGGACATGACTTTCTGATCATTTTTGCCGGCTCCGAAAGAGAGCATTATCGCCTTACTCTTCCCCTCTCTTAAAAGATAATCATAGGCACCTTTGAGGATCCTGTCACCCTGCTCAGGTCTTGAACCTTTGATAAGCCGCATTATTCCGGGCTGTACTGATAGATCGCTCTTTTTTACATCCTCTTTTGCAAAATAGAGATAGACCGAAAGATAGTGCTTAAGATCAATTTCTGTAACTTTCTTATTCATTGAGCCGGCACAGTACATCGTCGAAACTGCCTGATAACAGGCACTTAAAGCCCCCGCATTCTTCTGAACCGACCATTTTTCATTTGCATATGCGGAAAATGTAATAAAAAATGTAACGGCAAAAACAAAGGAAATCCTTTTTTTCATCAGACCCTCCTTGATAACAGAGTACATAAAATTATTGCAATTTATGAAGTTAAGTCAATGAAAGTTGCGAAAGTTGCTTAACTATATTATATTGTCGTGTTTTTTTTTGAACTGAAAGTGAGATTTATCTTGAGATCATCCGAACTGATACCGCAGAGAGAGCCGTTTGTTCTTGTCGATGAAATTATCGAATGTTCGGGCGAAAAGACCACAACCCGTTTTTCATTTAACGACACTCACATTTTATGCAGCGACGGACTTCTGCTCGAAGCGGGAATAATTGAAAATTTTGCCCAGAGCGCAGCAGCAGGTGCAGGACATCATTTTGTGTCGCAGGGACTTGACATTCCTATCGGTTTCATCGGATCTGTTGATAAACTGAAGATAAATTTCAGACCTTCAGCGGGAGATCTCATTGAAACTGAGATCACAGTCGCCCACAAAGTGATGAATGTGACAGTCGTTGACTGCGTTTCAAAGGTTAAAGATAACATTGTCGCAACATGCAAAATGAAAATATTCATTGTAGATCAGGAACAACAATAATGAATGAATTAAGGATTTCAACTCCGATTATAGCGCGGTTTTCCGAAGTTGACATGATGGCTGTCGCGTGGCATGGAAGCTATGTGAAATATCTTGAAGACGGCAGAGAGGACTTCGGGAAACATTTCGGACTTGAATATATGACAGTTTACGATGCAGGGTTCATGACCCCGATCGTGAGAATGAACATTGAGTATAAATCACCTCTCTTTTACGGTAAGACCGCGGAAATAGAAACAGTTTTCATCAATTCCCCTGCGGCAAAGATAAGGTTCGAATACACAGTAAAATGCTCAGAAACTGGCAGGATCATAGCTCTCGCGTGGACAGAACAGGTCTTCATCAATGCTGAAACGAGGGAACTTGAGCTGACTCCTCCGGAATTTTTCATTGACTGGAAAAAAAAGAACGGACTTCAAATATGAAAAAAGCATTCATCATTGCAGACAACATATTTTCCCCTCTTGGAAAAACAAGTTGCGAAGTTTTTGAGAACATGGCTCATGGAAAAAGCAGTGTAAAACTTGTTGAAAATGGTGAAATTTGCAGAGTTCCTGCATATTTATCTGTTTTTGATGAGAAATTTGAGAACAAGTTTGAATCGATCTGCATAAACTCGATTCATGGTGCCGTTTCAGAAAGCGGCATAGATCCAAAAGATTCTCAAACCCTCTTTATTCTCTCAACTACTAAAGGAAATATCGGTGTTCCTCTTAATAAAACCGCAGAAATCATCGCTGAAAAGTTCGGATTCATTAACAATCCCTTTGTTATTTCCAATGCCTGCATTTCTGGTGTCGTTGCGATAACTATTGCCGAAAGATTAATAAAAAAGGGAGCTTACAGAAACATCGTAGTTACGGGCGCTGATATTCTGACAGATTTTATTGTAAGCGGATTCCAGTCACTCAAAGCGATAGGAAGCACAGTGTGCAGGCCTTTTGATGTGGCCAGGAATGGAATAAATCTCGGTGAATGTGCGGCAACAGTTATATTAAGTTCAGATGCAAAGAGCGGTGTCGAAGTGACTGGAGGAGCTTTCAACGGGGATGCCAACCACATTTCAGGACCGTCAAGGACCGCTGAAGGGCTCTATCTTTCAATTTCAAGAACGATGAACGGTTTCAACGGACTTCCCTCTTTCATATCGGCTCACGGGACTGCAACCTCATTCAATGATGAAATGGAATCTATCGGGTTTGACCGGGCAGGCCTCAATGATGTCCCGCTGAACAGTCTCAAGCCCTATTTCGGACACACTCTCGGAGCGGCCGGCATTGCTGAGATAATCATTTCGGCACATTCAATACAGAAAGGGATCGCACTGAAAACTCCCGGTTACGAAAATCACGGTGTAACAAGAAATATCACTGTTTTAAAGGAAAATATGCGGGCGGAACTAACAAGCTGCTTAAAGACAGCTTCCGGCTTTGGCGGATGTAACGCTTCAGTTTTATTGGTGAAAAACAAATGAGATTGAAAATAATAAGATCTTGCAGAATTTCTAATGACACTGTTGAAGTTGACGGAAAAACTGTTCTGAAAACTACTGAAACACCAGGAACTTCAAAGCAGTTCAAGGAGATATACCTTTCTTTGAATATTGATTATCCTAAATTCTACAAGATGGATATGCTTTCAAAACTCGCTTTCCTTGCGGTGGAATTCATAAAAAACGAGGGTTTTTCTGAAAAAGATACCGCAATTATCATGACAAATGCCAATTCAACGCTCGATGTTGACTTGAAATACACAAAAAGCATTGACCCCGATAATTACTTTCCAAATCCTGCTTTTTTTGTCTATACACTGCCCAATGTTATGATTGGAGAAATATCTATAAGACACAATTTAAAAGGGGAATCGGTTTTTGTTTCAACAGAGAACAAAGATCTTGAACTTCTCGAAAACATCGCTAAAACACTTGAATTTAAAAACTGCATCGCCGGTTTCATTGAATACGAAAATGAGAACAATTTTGAAGCGGATATAATATTTTTGAAAGAAACTATTTAAACGGAGGAGAAAATGGAACAGCTTATTAAAACACTTAAAGATCAGATCATCAACGAACTCAACCTTGAAGACATGACCGCAGATGAGATAGATGCACAAGCTCCCCTTTTCGGTGAAGGGCTTGGTCTTGATTCAATAGACGCATTGTCACTCATTGTCCTTCTCGAAAGGGAATACGGAAAAAAGATCAATGACACCGAAACAGGAAAAAAAGTTCTCTATTCAATAAAAACAATGGCTGAATTTATTAAAAGCTGAGACGGAGATAAAATGAGAGGCATCAGAAAGTTTTTTATCAGCCATTGGTTTGTCCTTATACCGTTTTTCTTTTATTACTTTACAATGGCGACAAAAATGGCCCTCGGTGATGTCGCTCTGATGGTTCACAGAATGGTGATACTTGAACTGGGCATTCATCCTAATCTTCACAATCTTGCCATGCTTGTCGGAAATCTCTTTCTAAAACTCCCTTTCGGAACGGTAATTTACAGAGCGAACCTTTTCACTGTTGTCTTCGGTGCAGCATCTGTCATTTCGTTCTATTTCCTGCTGAACAAGCTCGGGCTTAGAAAATTTGTGACTGTTGCAAGCTCTTTTATTTTCATGGTGAGCCATTCTGTCTGGTGGCATGCAACAATGGCGGAAAATTATATTCTCCATGTGTTCATGATAATCGTGATACTGATCTGTCTGGTTGATTATACACAGAGAAAAGTTATCTGGCCGCTTTATCTTTCCTTCTTTCTTGCCGGTTTATCTTTTTTCAACCATGTTCAAAACGGTGTATGGTGGGGTGGATGTTATCTTTTTGTTCTGTTCAGTTTTTCTGACATTCAGAAAAAGGGTCATCTCCCCTATTTTTACCGGAAAATATTTAAGGAAAAAAGATCGTTTCTGTTCTACTGGATATTCATTGTCAGTTCGTTCTATCTTCTGCTCGGAGTTCTCCCTTATCTCATTCTTCTTTTCAGAACATGGGCAGCAAAAGGATATGACCTTGCAAAGACATTCAACCACGGTGCAGGTGGAGAGTTCAAGAATATAATGTTCGACTTTGACAACATGTCGGGCTTCTATCAGTCTTTCTGGTATCACCTTCTCCAGTTCCCGACCCCTTTCTATTTTCTTACTGTTCTCGGGTTGTTATACTTCGTTTCCGGATGGTTCATTTCAAGGACTGTCAAACCCTCTGAAAACCGGTCAATGGTTGAAAAAGCTGTTCTTTCGACACTGCTCACCCTTTCAATTCTCACTGCTTTGACTTTCGGAATATTGTTCCATAACGGAGCGGTCTTTGAGATCTTCGGAACAAAACTGACATGGTTCAGGTACGATTCAGGGATAAGGATGTTTGTCGCTAATGTTTTCATCGCTCTCTTTTTGATGCTGATCCTTCAGCGCAAAGGATTGCTTAAAGATCCTTTCAAAGGTGAATACTGGAAAGTTTTTTATTCTGCTCTGATACTTCCTTTTGTTGTCACGCTCGTATTCTTTCAGTTCTACAATACCTGGGACCAGTTCCAGTTTCTTCTCCCCTGTTTTATAATTATGGCTCTCTTTGCATCGGTCATGTTTAATCAAATTGTTGAAATAATTGAGAATAACAAAAGAAAATCAATTCTTTATTCAGTTTATGCAATATCGGTTCTGAGCGTTATTTTCCCTGTGTGGTATTATCAGAAAATATCAGACTGGTCGGTCGATCCTTCGTCCTGGTGGTTTGATTTCGGGCCTTACAGCGATCAACGGTTTCTCAATTCACACAACAGATCTGAATACAACAACAACCCTGACAAAAGCGGTTATGATGATGTTGACGAGTTTGTGAACCTTCTTTTTGCGAAACTTCCTCAAAATGCAACGATACTTGATGATGATTCCAGAATGTTCTATCCGATACATCTTTATTACAGAAAATATGCCGATAGAGACGATAAAGGAAGGCCTGACATAAATCTCAAGATGATAAATGTGTGGGGTCATAAGAACTGGGGAACGACTGTTGACAGAGTTGTCCGTGAAGTTAATGCCGTCAATCCCGGTGAAGAGAACTATTTTCTTATCGCAAACAGGAACTATCCTCATTATGATGTGATAAAGAAACTTGATCACAACGACAGAACCTTCCTGCCGTGGAAACTGCGTAATAACAGGTGGATATACAAATTGAAAGTATTCACCCCAGAGGAAAAAAACCGGTTGGGATCATTTCCTCCCTTGAGTTTCAATTATATGTATTTCGGTGCTGACTTTGACACAAACGGGTTAAATATTAAAGAAAAATTCAAAGCAGATGAAAAAATAGAAGCAAGAGTCACTTTCGGCCGGCTTCCGAAAAACATTGAGCCATTTGACATGGTGTTTACCCTTTCTGACACTTCCGGGAACAGAGTTTCAGAAAAGAAAATGGTGATAAAAGGCGGATGGAGAGGAATACAGGTTCCGCTTGAAACTGAAAAACTCAACCTGAAAACAGGAAACTATGAAGTTGTCGTCACAGTAAAAGAGATCGAAATATTCAGAAGATCATTTGAGATATACTAAAACAAGGGGTTAAAATGCGAGCTTTATCAGGTATCAAACCGACTGGAACACTCCATATCGG
>JAGOEX010000105.1:6094-9117 GCA_017997475.1 bacterium | reverse complement strand
ATAAAGATCTCTGCATCTGAGATGGAGTGAGTATATTTTTAAGCATATTGGTGACCTGTGAATGCAGATCTGCATGCATTGAACGGCGTGAAATTTCAACAAGTGCTAAAAAAACACCTTAATTTAATGCTTGACTTTAAGATTGTTCAAACTTATACTTTGAATTATCTTAAAGGAGGTGTCAATGTGGATTGAAAGAGATTTAGTGGAAAGATTAAAAAAATCTGTTAATTCAAGACCTGCCGTTTTCGTAACCGGTGCAAGACAGACCGGAAAGAGTTCGCTTCTGAAAAAAGAGTTTCCTGATGCGGAATATGTCTCTTTTGACAGGATCATTCACGCAAAACAGGCGGAGGAATCTCCGGAATATTTCTTAAAGAGTCTGGAAAAACAGACAATTCTTGATGAAGTCCAATATGTTCCGGAAATATTCAGAGAACTCAAGGTTGTTATTGATAATGAGAGAAGCAGATACGGTAAATGGCTCCTTACCGGAAGTCAGGTTTTTGAACTTTCAAAAAACATCAGTGAAAGTCTTGCAGGGCGAATAACCCTTCTTCATCTTGAGACATTGAGTGCAAACGAAATAAGAAATTCAGATGCCGGAGAACTGAAAAATTATCTGTGGAAAGGCGGATACCCTGAATTATGGAGCAACCCTGATCTGGATCATTCTGAATTTTTTGAAAGTTATATAAAAACTTATGTCGAAAGAGATCTCCGGTCAATTGTCGATGTAAAAAATCTTAGTGATTTCAGGAAATTCTTCATAATTTTAGCCGCACGGGCAGGCCAGCTTATAAATTACAGAGATATATCAAAAGAGGTCGGAGTAAGCGATGTAACTATAAAAAACTGGCTGTCAGCTCTGCAGATCTGCGGACTCATTTATCTCCTTCCCCCATATTATGAGAACATTGGAAAAAGACTGACAAAAACTCCGAAACTCTACTTTGCCGACCACGGACTTCTGTGTCATCTGCTCAACATAACAACACTTGAATCCTGGCACAGCCATATATTTAAAGGAGCTTTATGGGAAAATTTTGTCATGATGGAGCTTATAAAATCCTATGGAGCAATTCCCGGCAGAAATCTTTTCTTTTACAGAGATCAGAATGGAGTTGAAATAGATTTTATTGTCATTGGAGGCGACAAACTGTTTCTGATTGAGGCAAAAGCCGCAGAACAACATGGCAGCATGAAACTTAATTTCAGCAAGGTGGCTCCGCTATTTAATAAAAAATATAAAGTCGAATCAATAATTGCACAGAACATTTCGGAATCAAAAGTGTTCAGATTTAGAGATTTCAGTGCATTCAACCCTCTCTACTGCAAGAATCCAGATATTTGAGGAAATTAAATTTGAATGTTTTAAGAAAATTCGTAGTTTTATCACACTAAAGCATCGTAAACTTTTTTATGGGGGCTGATATGAAGCAGTTTTTTTCAATGATTTCAATTGTTGTGCTGGTTCTGTTCTTTTTTATTTCATGTGATAACGAAACAAAGAACACAAACGATGAAGAGGTGAGTGATCAGGAAACCGGCGACGAAGAAGCTAACGACGACGAAGCTTCAGCGATCGAGCTTAAATACAAAAAAGCGGATGAACATGCAGATGCGGTTTCAAAAGAGATCGTTGCGGCAAATTCAGCTCTTGCGATGGATCTTTTCAGAACTATTTCATTTGAGGAAAGCGGTGTGAACATGATGATCTCTCCTCTTTCAATTTCAATAGCGATGGCGATGGTGACAAATGGTGCAAGTGATGAAAATCTTGCCGAAATGAAAGAAGTTCTCGGTTTCAACGATATGACAATGGAAGCGGTCAATAAGCAGTTTTATGAATTAATTCAGTCACTTGTTGAAGCCGATAAAGATCTTGTCCTTTCAATTGCAAACTCAGTCTGGATGGATGATCAGTTCGAGCCGGGAGTAAAAGAAGTATTCCTTGATGCACTTCTTGAAAGCTATGAAGCAGAGCCGTTCACGATCGACTTTCAGGCAGATGGAGCAAAAGATACAATAAATTCATGGGTTTCGGAAAATACAAACGGCAAGATCGAAAAAATAATCGAAGAGATCGGTGCTGACACGGTTATGTATCTCATCAATGCAATTTATTTCAAAGCGGCATGGACAGTGACTTTTGATAAGGAAAGAACTTATGAAGGAGATTTCCAGACAACAACTGCTGAACAGAAAAAAGTGCAGTACATGACTTTTGAGAGTGATCAGGATTTTGAATTCTACAGTTCGGGCTATGAAGAAGGAGATTACAGCGTAATACGACTTCCTTACGGCAGAGAGAAGTTTGCATTCTACGGCATTATTCCCAACGGAACCGGTAAAACAATAGACCAGTTCATATTTGAAATGAAAGATAACGGCATAGAACATTATTTTAAAAACCTTGTGAAAACTGAAGAAGTGCCTGTAATTCTTCCAAAATTTAAGTTTGAGTATGAAAAGTCTCTTGTTGATGTTTTCAAAGCTCTCGGCATGGAAAAGGCATTTGCTGAAGGAGGGTTTCTTAATCTTGCCGATCAGGGTGAAGGACTTTACATTTCAGAAATAAAGCACAAGACATATATCGAGGTCAACGAAGAAGGGACGGAAGCCGCCGCAGTCACATCAGTTGAAGTTGGCGAAACATCAATGCCGGCAGGTTTTTACGGTACACGCCCTTTCGTTTTCGTTATCCGTGACGACCGTTCTGGCACAATTCTGTTTATCGGAAAAGTGGAAGATCCGAGTGCGGAATAGCATTCCGGTTTAAACACACAAAATTCCAATTATACAATTTTATTCTTAAGCAAGGGATTTCTTTGATAAATTCATTTTTCGGCATATTTTTCAATCCGCTGGCTGTTTAAAAAATTGCAAAAACTGTTTGTCCCGGAGGGAAAAATGTTGCACGGACCTGCTGCAAAACTCGGCAAAGACAATGCCTCTGCCGTGAAATCAAAACTCGGTCTCAAGCTGTTTGCTGTCTATGCTTTGATCTATGCCGGATTTGT
>JAGOEX010000105.1:0-5994 GCA_017997475.1 bacterium | reverse complement strand
CTCACTGGGTTGGAGTTGTGATGGTAGGTGCCATCGTTATTTTTATTGTTGCAACTGCCGGAATGACATCAACAACCTATGTCCAGTTCATTAAAGGCGGTCTTCTGATAGTTTTCTCAACTATTCTTTCTGTTTATATTTTCAGCAACGGCATTAACCTTAAACCGCATGCAGATTATCACGAATTTAAAACGATTCCCGTAGTTGTTGACGAAAACGGTGAAGTTTCAATATCTGACAGCGAATATGCTTTTGCCGATAAAACCACCGTAAAAGACGACACTTTTGTTAAACTTATAAAAGACAGCGTTCCAAGCTGGTGGAAACTTAAAAAAGACCATCTTGAGGAAACAATTTCTATCGAAAAAACAACAGATGGCAAAGTTCTTTTTAATGGAGAACCGAAAGAAAAAGGGAAATTCTATTCTGTAGGGCATGCAAGCAGGATCGTTGTTGACGGAAAAGAAGTTGAAAAATCGGGACATCTCGGCCCGGGCTCATTTTTATCAACAATCGACAACAGTGAAATCGTCCGTTTTCTTCCGGTAAAGTTTAAGCACAACGGAAACTCCGTGTCTTTGTGGCAGCAGACCGTAACAAAGGGCTCAAAGATCATGAGACCCGGTCTTCTTTTTAAGATCGACGGCAATTCAACTTTCCTTCAGAAACTCAATTTTATTTCACTTATGCTTGCACTGTTTCTTGGAACTGCGGCACTTCCGCATATTCTGATCAGATACTACACTGTTCCAAGTCAGAAAGATGCCAGGAAATCAACGATCGTAGCTATTGCCGCAATCGGATTTTTCTATATTCTCACTCTTTACATGGGTCTTGGGGCAATGGTAAACGGAGTGCTTGATGTTGAAAGTTCCAATATGTCTGCACCGCTTCTTGCAAAATTTTTCGGAGTGGGACTGTTTTCAATAATTTCAGCGATTGCATTTGCAACCGTTCTTGGAACTGTAAGCGGTCTTATTGTCGCTGCATCAGGAGCTGTTGCACATGACCTTATGGACAGATTTCTTGCAATTAAAATGACAGACACCCAGAAAGTCAGAGCAGGTAAACTGTCTGCTGTAGTTGTCGGAGCACTTGCAATAATGATGGGAATAATTTTTAAAGGGGTTAATGTCTCTTTTCTGGTAGGGCTTGCTTTTGCAGTAGCCGCATCAGCAAATCTTCCCGCGATTCTCATGCTTCTTTTCTGGAAAGGAACAACTGCCAAAGGTATTGCGGCTTCAATTTTTGTCGGAATGACTGCTTCCTTGTCGATCATCGCCCTTTCTCCGACAATGTATGAAGTTTACGGACTTGATCCGGCAACAGCGATAATTCCGCTGAGCAATCCCGGGATCATATCAATACCGCTGAGTTTTATTACCCTGGTTGTCGTTTCTATAATCACAAAAAAAGATAACAGCACAAAAATTTCCGCTCCGGTATAGATAAAGCTAAAGACTCTGCGAAAAAATCTTTAATATTTTTAATAGATTGACATTCACTGTAATTGTTGTATAACTTTTGCGTGCTGCCGATCAGAAATAGTTTGAAAGGCAACATCGGATTTAGTTATGGATCTCTGGTCACACCATGGACAGTCGTCCAGTAATTTTATTTAACCATGGTAAGTTTTTGAGAGAGAAAGAATGAACATTTATGTTGGAAACCTCGCTTACAATTTAAGCGAAGACGAACTCAAGGCAGCTTTTGAAGCATTTGGAAAAGTTGAATCAGCAAGATTTGTAACTGATCGTGACACCGGCCGCTCAAAGGGCTTCGGTTTTGTCGAAATGCCGAACAAAGATGAAGCAACCAAGGCCATTAACGCTCTTAACGGCACTGAACTTCAGGGCAGAACACTTACTGCCAATGAAGCTCGTCCACGCGAAGAAAGAGCGCCAAGAACCGGTGGCGGCAATTACGGTAAGAAATACTGATCCCCCCTTTTAACTTCTAAAAGTCCTCACTCACAATAATATTTGACAAACCATTTTTAATAGTATTAGCTTCTTTAGGGTTCTGTTTTTTAATTAATTTTAGGAGGATGATATGAAAAGAGTTCTTCTTGCTACCGACAAACCTTTTGCCGCAAAAGCTGTATCAAAAATTCAGGAAATTTGTGACAAGGCGGGGTATCAGCTTGTCAAACTTGAGTCCTATACTTCACCTGACCAGCTCAAAGAAGCGGTAAAGGATGTTCATGCAATAATAGTCAGAAGTGATCTGATAACCAGAGAGATCATGGATGCCGCTCCAGAACTTAAGATCGCTGTAAGAGGCGGTGCCGGCTTTGATAACATTGACTGCAAAGCCGCTGCTGAAAAAGGGATAGTGGTCATGAACACCCCCGGAGTAAATGCAAATGCAGTCGCAGAGCTTGCGATCGGTATGGCAGTTTATGTTGCAAGAGGACTTTTCACCCCGAAAACCGGCGGAGAGCTTCTTGGAAAAACTATCGGAATTCATGCTTACGGCAATGTAGGTAAAAATGTTGCCCGTATAGCCAAAGGATTCGGCATGGAAGTTTATGCGTTCGATCCTTTCGTTAAAAAAGAAGCCATTGAAGCAGACGGAGTTAAAGTTGTTGACACAGTTGAAGATCTCTACAAAAAATGTCAGTATGTATCTTTGCACATTCCGGCAAACGATAAAACTAAGAAATCAATCAACAAAAACCTTATCGCTCTGATGCCTAAAGGTGCAACACTTATAAACACAGCAAGAAAGGAAGTAGTCTGTGAAGAAGGGCTTAAATTCGTTTTTGAAGAAAGACCCGATTTCAAATATGTGACTGATGTCGCTCCGGACAATGCCGCAGAACTCGCTGAAAAGTTCGCAGGCAGAATATTCTGCACACCGAAGAAAATGGGAGCTCAGACTAATGAAGCAAACGACAACGCCGCAGAATTTGCCGCAAAGAACATCGTAAATTTCTTTGAAAAAGGGGACATCACCTACAAAGTGAACTGATTAAATCACCGGTTACTTCACCCATTCCCATGCACGGAAGTGTTCAATTCCGTTAATGTTACCGAAAGAGACAGGGTCGAGTGTGACAACTATTTTAGGGAAGTTATCTTTGATCATTTCAAGATTGCCGAATTCACGGGAGATAACATTTTCATTACTTAAAATATATGCCGCCTGGACATAGAGAATGGAGTTATTTTTCTTTGCAACAAAATCTATTTCTTTCCCTGAAATTGAACCGGCCTGAACGGAGTATCCTTCCCTTAAGAGGTGAAGCAGAACTGCATTTTCAAGATATTTCCCCGGTGTGTTCTCACGGATCATCGTGCTGAAATATCTGAAAGACGGGTCGTTTATATAAAATTTTCTGTCCCCGGTAAGTATTTTCTTCCCTGCCACATCATATCTTGGTACTTCGTGTATGAAGAAAACATCTTTCAAATATTCAATATAGTTCCCGATAGTGACAGAGTTGGTTTTCCCGCCATTACTGGTGATAACATTTGCGAGCTTATTTACAGAAAAATAACTTCCGACAGAATCAACAATTAATTCAATAAGTTGATCAAGCAGACGAATATCCCTCACCTGATACCGGTCAACAATATCCCTTAAAATTATGGAATCCCTCAGATTTGAAATATAGTGTCTTATTGTCTCATCATCAGTAAGTTTAAAACACTCAGGCATTCCCCCCGTCTGCATATATCGCGAAAAGGATTCCGCATTATGTCCACTTTCTGTAATGCCGCAAAACTCACTGTAGCTGAAGGGAAAAAGAGTGTATGAAATGTATCTGCCCGAAATTAAAGTTGCGAGTTCACCCGAAAGAAGAGAGGCATTTGATCCGGTTATGAAAATTTCCCAATCCTCTGTAAAATCCTGAGCAAGAGAGTTGACACATTTTTCCCAGCCATCAATTTTCTGAACTTCATCAATGAAAAGAAAACACTTTTTGTTTTCTGAAAGGTTTTTTCTGAATTTAAGTGCAAAATTGAAAAGATCTTCGTGGTTTTTAATAAAGTTGAAGACACCGTATTCCATATTTATGTAAAGTATTGATTCTTTTTTAGAAATCTTTTTATCAACCAGCATATTCATTATCTGGCGGATCAGAAAACTTTTTCCGCATCTTCTCTGTCCGCTGATAACCTTTATCAGTTTGTTCCCTATCCATTTTGAGATGGTGTCAGTCGCAGAAGTTCTTGGAAATCCGGCACTTAACGGTTCTTTTCCCCAGATCTGATATTTGCTTATTGAATCAAACATGACAACCTCCGCTTAAAACATACTTTAAACTTTACCACAAAAAAACACTATTGTAAAGTATGCTTTAATCGAGTCCCAAAGCAGTTTTGATTTTGTTTCCGATCTCGACCAGGGTTTCATCTGAGACGATGCCTTTGATTTCAACGACTCGTTCTTTTGCGATTGTTCTGACTTGAGCACAATCAGCTTTTGCAGGTTTTCCGGTTTCATTTATCATAACTTCAAATGCGGGAAAAAATCTCTCTATTTTAGTTGTCATCGGCACAACCGAAATTAGTGGAGAGCGGCTGTTCAGCTGATCAATTGAAACCACGACCGCGAAATGGATGTTTTTGGTTTCCGACCCGACTGAAGGATTAAACTGAACTAAAACTATTGACCCTCGTTTAATTTGGCCAATTTTCTTCTGATTCGCTGTTGAATCCATCAAAATCCTCCATATTGCTCTTTAAATTGGCACAATAATCGTCAATCTGGCGGTTTAATTCCGCCTGCGCCTTTTCTGCAATTGCTTCACGAATGAATTTGCTCAGGTTTTTTGGATTGGCCTGCTTGATCAGAAAAAAAGTTCTTGCATCAAGACCGATTGTTATGTTTTTCATGACACACCTCCGAAAACATCTTTCACAATACTATCAGATACACAGCAATGTGTCAACAGTAATTTATATGTATGATTCGGGCAATAGAATATCATACTCTCATCACCATCTTCGCAACTTCAACATCCATTTTGGAAAAACCGAACCATTTTATTTTTCTCTATTTGAGATCTTATCCTGTTCCTGCTGGATTATTTTCTTCAATTCACTTTCGGATGGGAGATTCACAAGATATTTCGAGACAAAGACCTGTTGCGGCAATCCGGCTGTTGCATATTTTACCAGATTTTCATTTTTACTCATTCCCGTTCTTTCATAAAGCAAACTGTTCATAGCTCTTTGCAATTCTCGCACCGACCAGTTATTTTTTATTGTTTCTGTTTCATAAAAGAATCTTTTTAACAAGGTGTCCGCTTTAAGCAGCTCAATTATGTGAGTGAAACTCAATCTGTTTATTAATATTTCCGGATTTGTTTCAAGCTTGCCACAAATATCTTCAACCATTTGATTTTGTTTGATATTATATGACAATTGTAATTTTCCAGTCACCGCATGGAAAATTGGTATCTGCCTGAAATCAGTTAAAAAAGATTTTGCAGTCAGTGACTGCAAAATCATTGGATATGAAAGATAGAATGTTCTGAAAAGATATAGGTTTCTTTCGGATAATCCTTTAATGTGTACACTTCTTTGTGCAATTTCTTTCATCACACCTTTTCCGTATTCAGCTCTGTCCAATCCGTTCATTTCATATTCATTAATGTAAAATCCAAACAGCCAGTTTCTGAGCGTGAGAGCAGTATTTACCTGCTTTTGCACCTGTTTTTGAAAAAAGTTCTGTGTTTCTGTCAACAAAAGAATTAAATCAGATATCTCTGAAAGATTTTGAATCTTGCCAACCATTTTCCGACTCCAAAAGTTTAGTCTGGAATAGATAATGCAACAATCAAATTAAATATGCAAGAAATTGGATAAGAAATTGTAAATTAAAGAAATTGATTGAGTGCGTAAGTTTTCAACCCAAACTGATCTTGCTTAATTCTTCAATGATTTCATCTATTTCGGTCATGTTGCGGATTGAGAATTTTATTGTGTGGGAATCTGAGAATGTTCCTTTTCTTTTTTCGATGAATTGAAAGAGTTTTTCGAT
>JAGOEX010000104.1 GCA_017997475.1 bacterium | reverse complement strand
AAAAGCAGTTCCCGACCCTTATTTACAAAATCAGTGGCATTTTCAAAATACCGGACAGACCGGTATAGCAGGGAATGATGCAAAAATAATTGAAGCGTGGAATTATCTTGAGGAACTTGGTATAAAGCCCGGTTTAGGAGTAAAGATCGGGCTTATTGATGATGCTTTTGACCTTCATCACCCCGACATGGAAGGAAAATTTCTTAAAGGAAGGGATGTTACGAACGGTTCGGATTATCCGTATGCCCACGACAATGAACCGCACGGGACATGTGTCGCAGGAGTTATCGCGGCAGTTAAGGATAACGGTATCGGAGTTGCAGGGGCATGTCCATTCTGCAGAATAGTTCCGGTTCGG
Source organism: bacterium (assembly GCA_017997475.1). GTDB lineage: Bacteria > UBP6 > UBA1177 > UBA1177 > UBA1177 > JAGOEX01. Next base: position 8,767 of record JAGOEX010000104.1, on the reverse strand, counting down.
GCTTCGGAAGAACTTGGGAAAGCGGAGAACATGGCAAACGCTTTCAATTATCTTCTTGACAGAGGTGTTCATGTAATTTCAAACAGCTGGGGGCCGAGTGACAACAGTGGGCCAGTTGAAATGCCTGAAATAATTGCTGAAATAATCAATTTTGCAAGATTTGAATTCAGAAAAGGTAAAGGAATCGTTGTCTTTTTTGCGGCAGGTAACGGCAATGAAAGCATATCTGATCCTGAAACTTTTGACGGATTCGCCGCAAGTCCTGATGTAATTGCAGTCGGAGCAGTGAATGCAAGCGGATCAAGATCTGCCTACAGTGATTTTGGTGAAGATCTTGACATAGTTTCCCCTTCTTCAGATGTTGATGCCGGCTATATCTGGGACCCGTTTGCGATTGATCTTACGAGTGACGGTATCTGGACAGTTGATGCAAGGTGGTATTACGGTTACAATCAGACTGACTACACTTCAACTTTCGGCGGAACAAGCAGTGCAACTCCTCTTGTTGCAGCAGTTGCAGGACTTATGATATCTGCATATCCTGATGTTACATGGGATGAAATATATGAAATAATTACAGAGTCGGCTGATAAGATAGCCCCGGCAGATGCCGGATATGATGAGAACGGGTTTAGCATTTATTACGGTTACGGAAGGATAAATGCAGTTAATGCCCTTAAAACGCTGTGTGAGAAATATGAATGTGCCGGTGGTCTTGAGGAGAGCAAAGAGGAAGTTTATGAGTCATACGATCAAGAGATTCCCGATGAAGGTGAGTTTTCTGAGTTTCCTGACGACTCAATGCTTCCGATAGAGAAATATGCTTACGGTTGTAATATAACTTTATTTTAAAAGGAGAAAATTATGGGATTTTTTGATTTTTTAAAACTGAAACCGACGGTGATGCCTGTTGAACTGACACTGCTTAATTTTCACCCATCAATCAAGAATTCACCTCTTCCCGTTCTGGTCGATTTCTATTCAAATACATGTGCTCCATGTGCAATGATGGCTAAAACTGTCACAAAATTTGCAACAGACTTTCAAGGCAGGATCAGGGTGGGAGCTTTCAATATCGAACAGGATAAAGAGGGGAAAATAGTTGTTCCGTTCAAGGTTAGAGCGGTTCCCACACTTATCATGTTCAACAAAGGAGAGCCGGTTGAAACATTTGTCGGTGTCACAGGTTATCTGAAACTTCAGGAAGCTCTTGAAAAGATCGAAGGAAAGAAATAATTAAAAGATCAAAGTGCAGCCGCATCCCGATTCACCCGGTGTTTCAGCTGATGGATTATCTTCATCGTCCGGTTCTTCGGTGATTTCATCAATTTGAGTATTATCGTCAACTTTAACAGAATCCTCATCATTTGACTCAGTAATATCTTCATCCTGTTGACTTTCATCATTGAGGGGTTCGATATCTTCATCATTGGTATCATTGTCCGCAGGTTCTTCATCGGGAGTTTCTTCAGGTGTTTCACAGCTGGCATCAGCTTTAATTATCTCAACTACATCAACCATTTCACGGTCGTTAGGGTTGAATCCGTCAAACTGTCTCATGGTTGTCCACATTTCCATCACAAGACGGTTGTTATCGATCATGAATTTAAGATAGTGGTTCTTTCCGTTGCAGGACTGACTTCCTTTAATTGAATTTGTACAAAGCATGTCAACAAGAAAATTCTGAAAAGTTATTGCTCCGCCGCCCCCGCTTACAACATAGACCGTTCCCTTGTCAAAGCTGTCGACTATCTGGGGCTCTATCTCGTCTGGATCAGTTCTGTCGATATATCCGTAGCTTGGAGCGAATCTTTCGTAATAATGACTGTGTGCCGATATCACAAAGTCAACATGATGCTTATCAAAGATTGGAATGAAAAACGGATTCTGTCCCTGTTCATTCATCTCGTGTCCTATTCTCATTCCGAGATATTCAAGACCTGCCGACGAATAGAACGGATGATGGTTGAATACAAATTTCCATTTTGCATCACTGTTGTTTGTAAGCACTTCATCCATCCACTTTGCGGTATCTTCAAAAAGATCTGTATATGTTACTGTTGAAATGATAATGAAGAGAGCATTTCCGTATCTGAAGAAATAGCTGTCTTCTGTTTCGGTCACAGGGTTTTCTGGATAGTGCATAAGCTGATTGAAATTAGCATTTTCTCCTTCTCCCGGACCGTTGTCATGGTTGCCCATGGCGATCATAAGCGGTTTTGCCGCAAAGCTGTCACTGGTAGTATCAAGATAGTTGAGCCACTGAGATGTTTTTTCGCCGTCCCACACCATGTCACCGCCGTTTATCAGAAAAGAGGCACCATCATTCAATGCTTCTGTAAAGATGTCCCGCCATTTCACAGGATTCCCTTCTTCCGCAGTCTGGTCAACGCGGCTGTCACTCGCTACAACGAAAGCGAACGGATCACAGCCCCCTTGAAAAGGTGCCGTAGTGAAATTATAAAGTATGCTCCAGTTATTTTCTCCGCCGACCTGATACTGATAAAAAGTTGAGTGGGTAAGCCCTTCCAGAGTCACCTGATGAATATATCCAAGATCGTTGTTTCCCTTTATCGTGGCTCCTTTAACATATTTGTCAGGGGCAAAATCACTTCCGTATCTGAGTTCAGCACTGCATTCATTCTTTGTCTGCCATGTTATTCCCATTTTGGATGTGGCATCTGAATCCACAAAAGAAAGCCGTATGAACACCGGCTGACACGGCTGAACATCATCCCAGCTGAAACCTGAAACAGCAAACGGGAATAATAACATCGTATAAAGTACGGTGATCATTAATATTTTCTGCATTGGGGAACCCTCCTTAAAAAAAGACACACATGTCGCATTATAGTGTGAAAAATAGAAATGTTAAGGTTCCTAACAGAAAAATATTTAAATTGTTAACAGAATGTCATTTCATTTTAAAGAAAACTTTATCTCCGGGAAGTATTTTGCCCCCTTCCGCCCAGTTGACTTCAAGGACATATCTTGAAGGAAAGATGCTGGGAAGAGTCGTTTCGCTCAGCGGCTTTCCCCTTTTTATGGAAACAACATTAAAATCCCTGTCTATATAAATAATTGCGAGTTCAACAGTTGTGTTTTTCATCCAGAAAAAATGTTCCCTGTCGTCATTGAAAATAAAGAAAAGTCCTTTGCCTTTCTTAAGTTCAGCGCAGTGCATAAGCCCTTTTTCGTGTTCTGCCGGTGTTTCAGCGATCCCGACTGCAAAAGATATTTTTGCACCTGTTTTCGAAGTGACGGTTATTTCAGCTTCAGCCGGGTAACTGCATATATCTTCAGCCGAAATGACTGAAAAGAGCAGTGTCGCAAAGATCAAGCATGCTTTTTTTTGAAAAGATCTTAACATCTTTCTCCTTTTTCGTAGTGACAGTTCCTATCTCAAAGGCGTTTTTTATAATTTTATCCGATGTGAAAAGAAGAATGAACTCCTCTCCGCTGCCGAGGACAAGCTTTTCAACAGGGATGGAGAACATTTCCGAAGTTTGCAGCACTTCGTCTTCAACAGGTATTCTGTCATAATCTATCTCTATGGAAACATTAGACATTTCTGCAATGAGTTTCAGTTCCGAAATGAGCGAATCACTGATATCGATTGCACAGTTTATGTCATTAAGATTTTGCGGAATTGAATCAAAAGGGGAGGGGAACAGAAATTTCTCCACAGATCTTTCAAAACCTTTTGATCTGTTTTTAAGATGAAGGAGTCCGCAGTGGGAAAGTCCTGTGGAATCAGCAAGATACACTCTGTCACCCGGTTTTGCACCGCTTCTGAGAAGTGGTTTCGCCGGCTTTTCACCAAACATCGTGGCTCCGATCATGAAGTTCTTTGCTCTCGTTGTGTCTCCGCCCATTATTTCTATGTTATATTTACCTGCAAATTTCTTAACTCCGTCAATTATCCTTTCCGCTGTTTTCAGCCGGTCAGGAGGAATTGCGATATTGAAAAGAAAATGTGTCGGCAGTGATCCCATGGAAATTATGTCGCTTGCATTTGCCGCCATAAGACGCCATCCGACAGCTTCAGGGAACATGAATGAAAGATCGAAATGAACACCTTCGCACATGTGGTCTGTGGTCACGACTAAAGACCTTTCATGCCAAACTGCACAGTCATCACCGATGAACTTATTGAATTTGTCTGAAATCAGATCGATTATGTCCCGTTCTCTGTTTTTTAACATACTTCCTCCTGAAAACCTTTTCTATAATATTCATCAACTATTGAAGTGCAATATTTGAAGGTGAAAAATTTGACATATCTGCATTAAATAAATTAAATATCGCAAACACTGAGAAATTTCAGGGTGTTTTGGGAGTAAAGGAATGAAAAGATTCGTTTTTATTGTAATCTGCACCTCTTTATTGACTCTTTCATGCGGTTTACAGGAAGAAAAAAAAGAGCAGAGAATAAAGCCGGTGTCGGTTCTTACGGTCAATAACGAATCAAGGATTTCATATATCAGATCGATCGGGATGGTTTCTTCAAAAGATATTAAGAAATACGGTTTTAAGATCCCCGGAAAGATCGCATCAATTACTGTGAAAAAAGGTGACAGAGTGAAAAAGGGGACACTCCTTGCCAGACTTGAGACAAAAGATCTTGAATTTGCTTTGTCTGCCGCGGAGAACACCTATAAAAAAGCACAGGATTATTTTTCTTAATAAAAAAGGGGAAATTGTTGCAGCAGGTTATCCGGTTGTGGTGGTTAGGAATGAATCGTTTGTGATAAACACCGGCGTTCCTTCAAAAGAGCTTGTAATGATAAGACAGGGGACAGAGGCCGACATAAAAGTTGACGGCAGAATCCTTAAGGGAAAAGTTTCGGTTATTTCTCAGGTTCCTGATGAAAGGAGCAGGACATACAATGTCGAGGTTGAAATAGCAGGGAAAACTGATGAAGCAGAGCTTTTCATCGGTTCTGTTGCCAAAGTTGATTTTATTACAGGAAATATTGAAGGGATCTGGATCCCGGTTTTTGCCATTCTTACGGATGGTACAGACTATGTTTATACTGATGTTGACGGCATCGCTTTGAGAAAGAACATAAGAACGGGTAATATTTCAGGTGAATTTGTTCTTGTTGATGGTTTGAACTCCGGTGACAGGGTCATAGTAAAAGGGATGAAAGATATCAGTGACGGTGACCTGGTAAAAGAGCAATGAGATCTTTAATTCTCGCATCGGTAACTAATCGCAGAATAACCATTTTTCTTGTTATCGCATTAGTAATTGCCGGTTTTGCAAGTTATTACATCATGCCGAGACAGGAAAACCCTGATCTTAAACCTTCAATCGCTCTTGTTGCCGCAGTATATCCGGGGGCGATCCCTGCTGATGTTGAGAAACTTGTGACAAAAAAGATAGAGGATGCCGCGAGTGAGATAATAAATTTTGAAAGTGTTGAAAGTTTTTCAAAGAACAGTGCTTCAATTGTCACTGTAAGAATTGATGCAAATGCTGATAGAGACAAGACCTGGACAGATCTGAGGCAGAAGATCGATGATATTGTTCCGGAACTTCCTGAAGGGTGCTGGAAACCGCAGATATTCACAAATCTCGGTGAAACGGCAGGAATGATACTTGCCATTTCCGGGTCGAATTATAATTACGACCAGCTCGAAGCTTTTGCCGAAAGGTTCAAAGAGCGGCTCGTTGAAGTTGACGGAGTCAGAAGGTTCGATATCGCAGGCAAGATCGATCGTGAAGTAGTGGTTGAAATCGAATCTGAGCGGCTTAACAGCTATCAGCTTTCGTTTGAAGATGTTTTCAGGATACTTGCCGCCCAGAATATTGAGATACCTTCCGGTGCTATAAAATTCCCGCAAGGAAGGGTAAATGTGAATGTTCCGGGCATTTTTGAATCAATAAACGATATTGAAAACGCAATAGTTGATGTTTCACCCATGAATGGATCTGTCGCGAGAATAAAGGATTTCGCAAAAGTTGAGATGCGTCTGAAGGATGACGCGGTAAAGACAAGGCATAACGGTAAAGATGCCATTCTGCTTTCGGGATATTTTCAGGAAGACAGAAATGTTGTGATAATCGGAAAAACGGTAAGAGAGATACTTGAAGAAGTAAAATCGACACTTCCTCCTGATCTTGAAGTGTCTGAAGTTCTCTATCAGCCGGATGATGTGAAAGAAGCGGTAAGCGGTTTCATGATGAATCTTCTTCAGGGGATGCTTTTTGTTATAATTGTGGTTTTTCTCGGTATGGGACTGAGAAATGCGGCTATCGTTGCAACAGCTATTCCTCTGTCAGTACTTATTTCGTTCATTGTAATGGCACTGACCGGCATTCAGATACACCAGATATCTACAACCGCGCTTATAATTTCACTTGGAATGCTTGTCGATAATGCCATTGTCATATCAGATGCTATACAATACAGGATAGATAACGGTATTGACAACATCAATGCCTCTGTTGACGGTGCTTTGGAATCAGCGGTTCCTGTTTTTACCGCAACCCTGACAACTGTCGCGGCTTTTACCCCTCTTCTTTTTCTTCCCGGACAGATCGGGCAGTATGTCATTGCAGTTCCCCAGCTTGTCATGATTTCCCTCACCGCTTCATATTTTGTGGCAATGTTCGTGACTCCTGCTTTAGCTTCAATACTTTTTGTTCCTGATAAAAGTGCAGGTTCAAAAAAAGATTCGATGATAAAAAGAGTTTTTGCATATCTTCTGAATAAAGGACTTCTCCACAGATGGAAAACGGCAGGACTTTCCTTTTTAATATTCTTTGCTGTCATGATACTCGGGTTTATGTTTTTACAGCTCAGATTCTTTCCCAATACAGACAAAAACATTGTTTACATAGATATTGTTTCTGAAATGACAGATATTGACAAAACAGATGCAATTACAACTGAGATCGAGAAAATTGTGAGCTCTCAGCCGGAAGTTCTGCAATATACGACATCCGTAGGAGATGATATCCCGAAATTCTACATTGCCATGATGCCTAAAGCCCCTTCAGTTGATTACTCACAGATAATGATGAGGGTGGATCTTAAAAAAGGGGGAAGGTTCAGATCAAAAGAGGATTTTGCCTTTGATCTCCAGAAAGTTCTCAATTCAAAAGTCAGCGGTGGAAAGATCAAGGTTAAAGTCCCGCAACAGGCCGAACCGATGGCGGCTCCTGTCATATTCAGAGTAAACGGTGAAAATCCTGAACACATTGCAAAGGTGGTCAATGATCTGGAAAAAGAGATCTCTGAAATTGAGGGAACAGTTGATGTAAGAAACAACTCTCTGAAAGATGCCTATGAATTTTCCGTCGATATAGATCCTGATTCTGTCAGCAGTCTCGGAATTCTCAAATATGATGTTCAAAGGCAGGTGAACATCGCTTTAAAAGGCGCATCCCCGACTGTCTATAGAAAGGCCGGGAAAGAGTTTGATATTACTATTAAAAGCAATATTTCAAGTAAAGAAGACCTTGAAGATCTTGCTGTAAAATCATCCCTTGGCGGACACAAGGCGCTTCTTAAAGAGTTTGCCGGCATCAAGCTTGAAAGAAGGACAGTTCAGATAAACAGATACAACAGAAAGCTCAGCACCGCTGTCCTTGCCGATGTTATCCCCGGTTACGGAGCACCGCACATTTCGATCAACGCTCAAAGGAACATAATCCCGAAGATCGATAAACTTTCAACTTCGATCGACGAAGACGGGGAACTTAATAATATAGTCAAGAATTTCGGGTATTTAGGATTGGCGTCTCTAGTAGCGCTGCTCATAATATATATCATACTTGTGATTGAATTCAACTCGATAGTTCAGCCAGTGATTATTCTTCTTACTGTTCCATTGTCGCTTATCGGTTCAGCGCTTGGACTTATGATATTCAACCAGCCGTTCTCATTTACCGCGTTTCTTGGAATATCAAGTCTGATAGGAATAGTTGTAAATAATGCGATATTAATAATCGAGTTCCTTAACATGTACAGATCGAAAGAAAAAGATATCGTAACAGCTTCAAAAACAGCAGTTTCAAGAAGGTTCAGACCAATAATGCTGAGCACTGTAACAACTGTAATGGGGCTGGTGCCGCTTGTAATATCGGGGAGCACTCTTTTTGAGCCGATGTCTGTCAGTTTAATGAGCGGACTGCTTGTTTCGACACTTCTTACGCTGATCGTTGTTCCTGTGGTTTTCGTGATTATTGAAGGGGAAAAGCCCCTGTCTTAAAGAACTTCTCTGGCGAATTTCTCTATTTCATCAATAAATTCTTCTATTTTATTAATTGATGAGGGTGCCGATAGGCCTGCGAATTTTTCGACGGACTTTGCGACGATCTCATGAATGCCTTTCACAGTAATTTCATTTTTAAGGAACTTTTCCACAGCTATCTCATCTGATATTGCATAGGCAACCATTCCTGAAAAATCTTTTTTGTTTAATAATTCAAATGCGTTGGATAAAAGCGGATATTTGATCAGATCAGGCGGAGAAAACTTCATTTCACGGTTTTCAAACTTGAACTCCATATCGGGAAATTTCTCAACTACCGGAAGCATTTCAGGGTAGCTCATTGCGGCGGCAATAGGGACAAGCATGTTGCCTACAGCGTTCTGAGATATCGCCGAACCGTCTTTGAACATTATTGCGGCATGGACATCAACGCTCGGATGAACAAGAACTCCGAGCTTTCCGGGATCAATGTTGAAAAGCCAGAAAGCTTCAAAAAGTTCAAGCCCTTTGTTCAGCATTGTTGCGCTGTCAACTGTCACCT
>JAGOEX010000103.1:1347-9254 GCA_017997475.1 bacterium | reverse complement strand
TTCCTTGAACTTGCCGGAGCTTTCAAATTCATATCAAATGTAGACCTTGTGTGGAAATGGGAAATGATATCAAGATCTTTTGTCATTACTATCTGGGTCGGCATTTTTGTTATCATGGCGCTATTTCTGCTTCGCCTTTTCAATCTCCCTTTCAGTGATGAGTCAAATAAAATAACAGGTCCTTTCAGACTGATCGGGGCAATTCTTGCAATAAGTGCGGCGGCCTATCTCACTTCAGTTGTGGGAACGACAAAAAGTCTAGGAGGTTGGATAGACGGATGGCTTCCACCTATAGATTATCTGCATGAAAACACTGACAGAACAGCTTCAACCGACACACTTAACTGGATAAAAGACGATATAGACGGGGCGATGAAAAAGGCAAAAGCCGAGAACAGACCTCTTTTCATTGATTTTACCGGATATACCTGCACAAACTGCCGTTTCATGGAAAGCGGCATGTTCCCAAGACCGTTGATCCGTGAAGAACTTTTAAAAATGGTGCTTCTCAAGGCATATACCGATGGGGATAGTGAAGTTGATCAGGCACAGCGGCTCTACCAGATAAGCCGTTTTAACACCGCGGCTCTCCCTTTCTATGCAATAATAGACCCATCAACAGACACAGTTCTTGCTGTGCATCCTGACATGACAAATGATGAAAATAAATTCGCTGAATTCCTGAAAAACGGAATAGCATCTTTCAATCCGGCAGGAAATGTCGTTGAAGAAAAAAAGGAAAATACGGGGACAGATTTCACTTTTAAAACTATCGACGGAGCAAAAAGTGTTTCGCTCTCTTCATTCGGCGGAAAGTGGGTGCTTCTGAATTTCTGGGCATCGTGGTGCGCCCCCTGCAGAGAGGAACTTGAACATGTTTTCCCTGAAGTTCTGAAATCATATCCGGATGTATTGTTTATGACGGTAGCTTTTGATGGTGAACAGTCGGCACATGCCGCAAAAAGCTTTATCGACAGAATTAGAATCCCAGGCATTGTCAACCTTCTTGGACCTGAAGACCCGACATCGGCAGGACTGTCTGAAGAATACAGATTTGAAGGATCTCTCCCCTCGACATATCTTATCAGCCCTGAAGGCAGGATCGTCTGGATGAAATCAGATGTTGTTGACGGAAAAACCCTACGCAAAGAACTCGAAAAAACAAGATAAGTAAGGGCGGGATTTATCACGCCCCTTTTTCACGACATAATCTTTTTCTGAATTTTTTTCCTGTTGATATCCTTTTCGACAAAGACATTGTGTCCTGTGTAAGGATCAGTTTCTGTGTGGTAGATGAGCGTTGATATGGTTGACGGAGTCGGCGTAAATATCTGAATTTGCTCAGGTTTCATTTTGAGTTCGCGTCTTGAGAAATCTTTTAATGATTCCATGTCCTTATTTGTACATCCCGGATGGGCGGCAATGAAATAATATGTGAGAAACTGCTTTTTATCTGCGGCTCTATTGAGTTCATTGAAAAGCTCTCGGAATCTCCGTAAGTGCTTCTGAGACGGCTTGCCCATAAGAGAAAGCACTGTGTTCTCAATATGTTCGGGTGCAATTTTCATCTGTCCTGAAATATGTTTTTCAACAAGTTCCTTCAAATAAGCAGTTCCATGTTTTTTATCGGCAAGGACAAGATCATGCCGCACACCGCTTGCGATAAAAACTTTCTTCACTCCGGGAATATTTGATATCCTTTTGAGCAGTCTTATCTGTCTACTGTGGTCGATTTTCATATTCTGGCATATTTCCGGATGAAGGCACCGTTTCTTTCTGCACGGACCTTCTTTCATTTTTTTTTCACATTCGAAACCGTACATATTTGCAGTAGGACCGCCGAGATCATAAATAATTCCGGTGAATTTCTTTTTTGTAAGAAACCTTTTAATCTCACGCTCTATTGAATCTTCACTTCTTGAAATAACTGTTCTCCCCTGATGCATTGCAATGGCACAGAATGAACATTCGCCGTAACAGCCGCGGTGTGTTGTCACTGAAAATTTTATTGTTTCAAGCGCCCTTATCTCACCTCTTTCCCTACATTTTGGATGGGCATCATATTCATAATCAAGTTCATAGATTGAATCAAGCTCAATTGAAGTCGGCAAGGGCTGTGGCGGATTGTGTATCAACCACCGTTCACCTACTTTCTGGCACATTCCCGATGCAGTCAAAGGGTCGTTATTGCGATATGCAGTCATGAACATATCTGAAAATGTCTTTTTGTTTTCAACAACTTTTTCAAACGGCGGAAGCTGAACAAATCCTTCAACCGGCTCTTTTGAAATGACGCATAACCCTTTTATGGAATCATAATCTTTTTCATTTTTTATTGAATCTGCAAGCTCCAGAATCGCTTTTTCACCCATTCCGTAAACAAGGATATCGGCCTTTGAATCAAACAGAAGCGGTCTGCGGACTGCATCATCCCAGTAATCATAATGGGCGATGCGCCTTAAACTTGCTTCAATTCCGCCAAGTACGATCGGCACAGTATTTTTGAAGAATCTGCGGATGAGACCGGTATAAACTATCAGAGCGCGATCCGGACGACGGTCATTCACACCGCCCGGAGTAAGATCATCATCACTCCGTCTTTTTTTAAGAGCTGTATAATTTGAAACCATCGAATCAACACAACCGGAAGTCAAACCCCAGAAAAGGAGCGGTTCTCCAAGACGCATGATGTCTTCACCGCTTTTCATGTCGGGCTGAGAGATAATCCCTACCCTGTAACCCTTGGCAATCAGGATGTGTCCGATAATCGCAATGCCGCTATATGGCGAATCAATATAGGCATCACCCGTCACAAGAATTATGTCGCACTCGTCCCAGCCGAGCTTCTCAAGTTCTTCAACTGTTGCAGGAATAAACATCGTCCACCTTTAAAAACAACTGTCAGATGGTAACTTTTTCTTTACGCTTTTGCAAATATGAATAACCTTTGCTTGCAATTTTGAGGTGTTTTATGGATTTTCTTAAACTCAGCAACCATCAGAAAGGGATAGTTCTTCTTTTCATAAATGCATTTCTGTGGGGAATTCACGGTCCGGCGGGAAGGTTTCTCGCCATCAGGGGTGTTGACATGTATTTTGTCGCAGGAATGCGTCTTCTGATTGGTGCGGCGGTACTTTTTCTCTTTCTTGCGGCAAGGAAAGGGATAACTTTTTCAATAAAAGGGCATGTTAAAGATATTCTGATAGTAAGCATCGTGGGGCTTTTTCTTAACACTTTGTTTTATCATCTTGCATTGAAGTGGATATCGGGAACGCTCGTGATGGTCATTGAAAACCTGAGTCCGGTGTTCGTCATCTTTTTCATCTGGGCGATATCAAAGACAAAACCAAATAAAAATCAGATACTTGCGCTCATTCTGTCATTTGCCGGAATGATTGTGATAGTTGCCGGAAAAGATAAGCTGTCCGTCAACGGAATTGACTCACTTCCCGGAATAATATTTGGGATACTTGCGGGGATAACACTTGCATTTTATTATTTTTTTTCCGGAGAACTCATCTCAAAGGTCAAAGACGACCCCAATAAAATGTTGTCACTTTTAATGATAATATTTCTCATCGCGGCGATCCCGATGCTCCCCCTAGTGATCTCAGCTCAAAACCTCCCTTCAAAATTTGATGAATGGTTCTGGCTTATCGAAATGGGGATCTTTCAGAGCGGAGTTGCCTACATCACACTCAATCTCGCCATGAGGTATGTCAGTGCTTCAACTGCAAGCATATTTTTCCTTTTCACAATATTCTTCACGACAATGAATGAACTCATATTCCTTGATCTTCAATTAAATCCATACCTTATCATCGGCTCCATACTCATAATTCTCGCTGCAAGAAAGGCATCGGTTTAAAATTTTGAGGAAAGTCTCTGCTATTTTTCTACAAGAACAGGAGTGCTTTGAGTTCCGCTTGTACCATCACCTATACTGCCGTAAGTGTTGTCCCCCCAGCAGTAAAGTTTTTTATCAGCTTTAATGCCACAGTTATGAAGTAATCCAGCGGTAATTTCAATCCAGTCATCATCACCTACTTTTGTCGGAACATTTTTGGCTGTATTTTCTTCATTGCCTAACTGACCGTTCTGGTTGTCACCCCAGCAATAAAGTTTATTATCTGATTTTATGCCGCAAGTATGATTCATGCCGCATGAAACCTTTATCCATTCATCATCACCTACTTTTGTTGGATCTGATTTGTATTCTTCTGTTCCATCTCCAAGCTCGCCGAAATTATTTTCTCCCCAGCAATAAAGTTTTTTGTCAGTTTTTATACCGCAGCTATGAAAATATCCAGCAGTTATTGCAATCCATTTGTCTTTGCCTATTTGAGTAGGGATAAGCTCATTTTCACCCCAGCAGTAGAGTGTGTTATCTGACCTTATACCGCAGGAATAATAATATCCGGCAAATACCGAAATCCATTCACTGTCATCAACATTCGTCGGGACAGTTCTTCCTTCTTCTGTTCCATCGCCGAGACTTCCATATGAATTATCTCCCCAGCAATAAAGTTTTTTGTCAGTTTTTATACCGCAAGTATGATAGACTCCGCACGATACGGAACTCCATAGATCTTCACCAATTTTCACAGGAACAGTTTTATTGTTCTGCTCTTCAATAGTTCCATATTCACTTACTTTTGTGATCGTATCATCTCCGATCTGACCATTACCGTTATATCCCCAGCAGTACAGTTTATTGTCGGTTTTTAAAGCACAGTTGTGATAATATCCGTTTTCCACAACTTTCCATGAACTGTCATCTACTTTAACCGGGAAAGGCTTATTATAATCACTGCTTTCATCACCTATCTGACCATAACTGTTAAATCCCCAGCAATAAAGCTTACTGTCAGATCTTATTCCGCAATTGTCTGAGAACCCTGCATTTACCTGAACCCATGAATCATCATCCACCTTCACAGGAACAGTTTTTTTAAAATCATTCTCCCCGTCACCGATCTGACCGTTGCTGTTCAGCCCCCAGCAGTACAGATTACCGTCAGACTTTACACAGCAAGTGTGTTCACTTCCTGTAGTTATAAAATTCCATTTATCATCGTTTATTTTTGTAGGGACATATCTTTCATATCCGTTTTTCCCGTCACCCGCCTGTCCCGCATTATTCCCTCCCCAGCAGTAAAGACTTTTGTCTTCATGAATCCCACAGGTATGTGAACCGCCGGCGTTAACTGAAGCCCAAAACTCATTACTTATTTTTACAGGTATGTTCTTATTATTATTCCATAAAATGGTCAACTCCTCACCATATACAGTTTCTGTTCCATCGCCGATTTTAGCTAATATGTTGTCACCCCAGCAGTATATTCTGCCATCGATGTTTATGCCGCAGGAGTGAGAATGACCTGCAGACACCGATTTCCACTTATCATTACCGATTTTTGTTGATATAAACCTGTTTTCATTTGTTCCGTCTCCAACCTCACCGAAACTGTTTTTTCCCCAGCAATAGAGATTGTTATCTTTATTTATACCGCAGGTGTGCAGACCTCCCGCAGTCACTGAAATCCATTTATCATCATTTAGCTTAGCCGGAATCAAGGCATCCCCGGTCATTTCATCTCCGAGTCCAAGTTGCCCAAAAACATTTAAGCCCCAACAATATAAAGTATCGTCTGTTTTTATAGCACAAGTATGATAATATCCTGCCGTCACGGCAATCCATTCATCATCGTTCACTTTGACCGGAATGTTTCTGTCGTTATTTTCATCAGATGTTGTTTTCTTCCCGTCACCGATTTCACCAAACCTGTTTGATCCCCAGCAGTACAGTTTTTTATCCTTTTTTATTCCGCAAGTATGAAAAGCACCGGCTGCGATCTCAAGCCATTCCTCATTATCAACTTTAATTGGAACTGTCTTGTCCGAACATTCTCCCGGTTCGTTCTTATGATTCATACACTCATACCCGTCTGTTCCGTCGCCAAGCTGCCCGTAACTGTTGGCCCCCCAGCAGTAAAGACTTTTATTTTCAGAATGTATACCGCAAGTGTGATAATATCCTGCCTCTATCTTAAGCCACAGACTATTATCATTATCATCGTCGATTTCTTCATCATTTTCGTTTTCGTCTTCATCTTCATTGTCCACATCATACGAATCAGCATCATCAGATTTTTCATCAGTCATGTCGGTATACTCAGAATTATCCGTGTCATCTCCGACTTTGCCTGAGTTTTCAGCATTTTCACATGAAATGCTCATCATTAAAAAAAATGTAACGACAATGACTATCAAAAAATTTCTTTTCATTATCTGTCCTCACAACAAAGATTAGATTAGTATAAAATACACATTCTTAAGCATCGTGTCAATTATCATCTTTTCCGCAAGGAAAGGCATCGGTTTAGATTTAGAAATTAATTTCTAATATGAAGTTTTTAGCGGACACACATAGCAAAATGCTTTTCACTCTTCATTCCTAAGTCAACACCTCCGGCAAACATATTTATCCGCCAGGCAGAAGAATTGGCACTTACTGCAGTTGATGCTGTCCAGTAATATTCAGAATAAATTCCGGGAAAATTACTCGCAGGCTGGTAAGCTCTGTCATAGAAGAGCGTACTGAGCTCGTTGACATTGGGGATTCTCCAGTCCGAATATCCGGCATACTCAAGATTATCACAATAATTTAAAACTGTTTCCCATGTTCCTCCTGAAACAGCTTCTTTTGCCCATTCAAAGTTCGTTTTTAGATCTTTTACAATAATTTTATATTCAACTGCGAACTCAACAAAATTACTGAGGTAAATGGCATTCCCTCTCACACACCGGACATAAGTTTCGTCAGTTTGATTTCTTGTACCTACTGTTCCAACTCCTTGATTAACACTCCATTTGCGTTTTGAATCCATTACAAATGAAGTAGTGGTCAATATCCATTTTACAGGTGTGTCTATAAATAAATCAGTATCTATTGAAGGATTTGATTTTCCATAGTCTGTGATGCTTTCTAATTCAATTCTTGATGGCAACCTCCAGTCATCATACCCTCCGTAATCCAAGTCATTGCAGTAATTAATTGCTTCCTGCCAACTACACATTGATCCGACTGGATCTCCGAAAGCACACCCGGCATATGTTTCGGGAATTGTTCGCTGCCACATCAGACCAGTATTATTGTCGGTAATAATTTCATCGCCTTCTGAGATTGAAACAGCATAGCTTCTGGGAATACATTTTTCTATGTATTGTGCATCCTGACCGGAAAAATTCTCGCCAGACAATGGACATGGAATTTCCTCTGTATTGTTATAACAACTTATTTGACCCGTGCAAATAGTCCTGCCTGTTGATTCAGGTAAAATATCTGCATCAAGATCTGTGTTTTCTTCATCCCGCTCATCAATACTCTCAGAGATATCTTCTTCAAACTGTTCGTCAAAATATTCATCCTGTTTTTCATCTTGAATGTCATCAATTTTTGCGTCTTCATCATCGTTGAATAATTCATAATTATCATCAACAATGTCTATATCAACAACAAGCAAGCTGTCAGAATCAGTGTTGTTTTTATTAATTATTTCTGATTTACACCCTGATGCGAAGATTAGTATAAAAATAAATGCAAAAAAAACTCTCATGCTTTAACTCCATAATAATGTCAGCCAAAAACCGAATACATTTATACACAATTAAAATACTTTTTTCAACATTCCTTGCCGCGAGAAAGGCATCGGTTTAGATATTTTAAAAGTTCACAACGGCCTGTAATCCGCCATATTCAGAAGACACGACAGGAATAACGCTCAGATTTTTGTTCTTGATTTTATGAAGAAGAGGGATGAAAAGTCCAGTGAGAGAGCCCAAAACTGCTCCGGCAATTACATCTGTCGGATAATGCTCTCCTGCGGTGATCCTGAGTATTCCTG
>JAGOEX010000103.1:0-1247 GCA_017997475.1 bacterium | reverse complement strand
AAAACGGTAATGAAAACCATTATTTTATTTGAACAGTTTGATTGCACTTATTATTCTCCGGGTGACAAGTTTTCAAGAAGGAAATCTATAATGTTCTTTCGCACTATTCCGTTGCGGTCATCTCCCCAGATTTTGTCCATTGAAAGAACCATTTTGGGATAGTTATCATTTATTTTTTCAAGCGGTTTAAATTCCCGTTCTTCTGTTTCCTTTGAAGCAAGAAGATATGTCACCTGAATATAAGTCTTTTCCCCATTGCGCGTGGCAACAAAATCAATTTCCATATCATCAAATTTTCCAGTTGAAACTTTGTATCCGCGTCTTAAAAGCTCCAGATAAACTATATTTTCCAGAAGTCCTGCGATATCACCTTTTTTATAACCGAGAACACTGTGACGGATTCCGATATCACTCATATAGTATTTTTCGTAAAGCTCAAGATGCTTTTTCCCTTTCAGGTCATATCGCCCTGATTTATATGCAAGATAAGCATCTTTTAAGTAGTTGATATAATTAGAAACTGTCCCGACACCGGCATTGATGTGCTGCGATTTCAAATAATCAGCTATCTTTTTGGCGGTTGTAATACTTCCGCAGTTATCAAAAACAAAAGCTGTTATTTTTTCCAGAAGAGAAATGTCCCTTATGTCATATCTTGCAACAATATCTTTTAAAAGAATCGTGTTGTAGATCGAGTTGATATATTGGAAGACCACAACATCATCAAATTTAAGATTATGAATTCCTGGAAGCCCGCCATATTTAAGATAAGTCTCGAATTCTATTTCATTTTTGCTTTGATCTTCCATCCCTCTAAATTGCAGAAATTCTTTAAAACTTAAAGGAAACATTTCAATTTCAATATATCTTCCAGTCAAAAGAGTGGCAAATTCGGAAGAAAACATTCGTGAATTTGAACCAGTCAGATAAATATCAAAAACACCTTCTGCAAGAATAGAGTTGACAGCTTTTTCCCATCCCGGAATATCCTGAACCTCGTCAATGAAAAGGTATTTCTGCTTATTATTCTTTTGTATTTTCTTTTTCACATATTCATATAACACTCTGTAATCAGTTATAAACTCGAACTCCATAAGTTCCATGCTTATATAAACTATATTCTTTTCCGCAGCTCCGTTCCGGATTATCCGGTTGATCAACATCTTTAAAAAAGTGCTTTTACCGCACCTTCTCAAGCCCGAGACAACCTTTATGATCGGCTTTTCCATAAAAGGTTCTATTTTTTT
>JAGOEX010000102.1 GCA_017997475.1 bacterium | reverse complement strand
AAACTCTCCAGTTAAATCCTAATTCATTCTTTTGAAGGTAGTTTAAACCTTCATCTCTTCTATTTGCTGTGCTTGTCTTCCTGCTGCTCAGTTTTCAATGACCTCAAAAAAGCGCTCGAACAATATAAAGATTCCCCCCCTTTCTGTCAACTTATTTTTTTCACTTTTAATCAGAACAGAGTTAAGTGGCTGAATTAACTGGATTATATTTTTATCTTAAAAGAAAATCTATCTGATCTTTAGGAACTTTGGGGTTTAGCAGAAGAACAAATGTCTTTTTTTCTTCATCTGCCGCAAGTATCATTATCTTGTCGTCATTCTTTATCCCGACATTTGTAAACAGCAATATTTTTTCAGTGTGGCTCAATGAATTAAGGTTGTCTCCCGGGATTATCTCCATATATCCCCTTTCAAAACCTTCTTTGAAAATAGGAAGTGACTTGAGAGGGAACCTGCTTGTCATCGACTCCTCTTTGAAAACGACTGATCCCTGTGCATCAATTTCAAGCATATAGACCTGTTCGGCGGCTTCACGCAGTTTTTTTCTGACTGACGATACCGACACCACTTTATCTGAATGCATTTCCCCGCTAACCTCCATCTGGATCATGACAGAGGTATATTTGTCTATATCAAAAAGAAAGTGTTTAGCCGCGATCTTTTTAAATATAGAGTAAGGTATGTGAAAAAAAGTGGTGTTGAATTCAGGAAAGATCTTAAGGATGTTCTCTTTTATCTGTGGAATAAGCGCCGCATTTATAAAACCTACTATTATATCCCGGCTCTCTTTCTTGAATGATATAGGAACGGCCAGATGGCGTGCGATGACATCAGGTGTAAAAAATCTAGTAAAGAAATCATCCGACATCGGCCCTCTTCCTTCATCATAAATGACCGGATACCCTTCTTTTTCATAGAATCTTGCCAGCTTCTTTTCATCTATCAACCCTTTTGAAAGAGCTCTCCATACAGGGTCAACTCCTTTTTTCATTGCAAGCATCTTGTTGGCATTTTCCGAAGTGAGAACGCCTTCAGTAACCATCTTAAGAACAAGATTTCTCATGATTCACCTCTTGAACTGATTCAACAACGGCCTGATTATACCATTCTTTTGATCCATATCAATTTATTTAATGGTTTGAAGCTCCCTCAAACTTTATTTTTTTTTCCTTTGTGATAACATCCTGCAGTTAACAGTTTTTTGGAGGAAAAAAATGCTCCCCATCACCGGTCACCAACAGACTTCTCTTATTGATTTTCCAGGAAAGATCGCCACAGTTTTCTTTTTTGCCGGCTGTGATCTTAGATGCCCTTACTGTCACAACTCTTCACTTTTCGAGGTGAACAAAGAAGCCATCCTTTCAAAGGAATATGTTCTTAGCGAAATTGAAAAAAGATCAAAATTCATTGACGGAGTTTCATTTTCAGGCGGAGAACCCACTCTGTATGAGGAATTTTTAGGTTTTCTGAAAGAGATAAAAGAAAAGTTCAAACTGGAAATTAAAATTGATTCAAACGGCTTGCGACCTGAATTCATTGAAAAGGCGCTCCCTTATCTTTCGCATATTGCAATAGACATTAAAACCACGCCTGATCTCTATTCAAAGCTTGGATGCATGCTCACAAAGGACGAGGTGAAGCAGAAGCTCCTTAAAACAAAAGAGATCCTTGAAAATTCAAAAGGGGTGAAGATCGAATACAGAACAACAATGTATCCCCCGATCGTTGAAAGTTATGAACGGGTCTACAAAATGTTTGAGTTCATTCCTGAAAATGCTGAGTACTACCTCCAAAGATTCATTAGCGACAACGCTTGTTCCGCTGAAGCTAAAAACACAAAATCATATACTGTGGAACAACTTGAAAGAATGGCTCTTGAAATAAGAAGGAATACCAGGAAAGAAAAAGTCTTTGTAAGAACCTACGCTTAAAGATATATTATTATAGAGGTATGGTGAATGAAGCTTATAGGTGCACATGTTTCAGCTTCCGGCGGAGTCGAGAACGCTCCGGTGAATGCGGCATCCATCGGGGCGAATGCTTTCGCTTTGTTCACAAAAAACCAGAAACAGTGGTTTGCTTCACCTCTGACAAAGAGCAGTATTGACGAATTTATTGAGAACTGTGAAAAATACGGTATCCGGAGAACGGCCGTTCTTGCCCATGACAGCTATCTGATCAATCTTGGACATCCTCAGCAGGAAGGACTTGAAAAATCAAGAAAAGCATTCATTGACGAAATGAAAAGGTGTGAACTGCTCCGGCTCGACAAATTGAACTTCCATCCGGGGAGTCATCTGCGGGAAATAAGCGAAACTGAGTGTCTTGCAAGAATTGCCGAATCGATAAACATCGCTCTGGGCAAGACAAGGGGTGTTTCTGCAATTATAGAAAACACTGCGGGACAGGGTTCGAATGTCGGATATAAATTTGATCATCTCGCTGAAATCATTGACAAAGTTGAAGATAAAACAAGAGTAGGCATCTGTATCGATACATGTCATGCCTTCACTGCCGGATATGATATAAAAACTGAAGAAGCATGTGTAAGGACTTTTGGTGAACTTGATATGCTTGTCGGTCTTGAATATTTAAAGGGAATGCATCTGAACGATTCAAAAAAGCCGCATGAAAGCAGGGTTGACCGGCATGAAACTCTCGGAAACGGCTTTATCGACATTGTGTGCTTCAAATGGCTTATGAACCAGAGTTTCACAGACGACATACCACTTATTCTTGAAACTCCCGAGCCGGAAAAATGGAAAGATGAGATCACGCTTTTAAGAAGTTTTGTAAGGAATTGACAATGACTGAATATATTCTTGGAATTGAAAGCAGCTGCGATGACACTTCTGTTGCGGTTGTAGATTCAAATTATGCAGTTCTTTCTTTAAAAACTGTTTCGCAGACCAGCATTCACAAACTTTTCGGCGGTGTCATCCCCGAGATCGCGTCAAGAAATCACATTGCCTGGATCATTCCGGCACTTGATGCAGTCATAGAGGAAAGCGGGATAAAACCTGAAGATTTATCGGCAGTTGCAGTGACAAACTATCCGGGGCTCATCGGCAGTCTTCTTATCGGAGTTTCGGTTGCGAAAGGTCTTTCGATCGGTTGGAACAAACCGTTAATTGCAGTAAACCACCTTGATGCACACATAGCCAGCGCTTTTATCGGGAAAAAAAATAATCCTGTATTCCCTTATCTTGCCCTCGTGGTTTCAGGTGGACACACATCTCTTATCGAAGTGACTGAAAACGGGAAAAGTGTTCTCGGAGAAACAATGGATGATGCGGCAGGAGAGGCATTTGACAAAGTTGCAAAGATGGCGCATCTCGGTTATCCGGGCGGACCGGTGATAGACAAAATGGCTCAAAACGGAGAGGCGGCAAAATATAAACTACCGTATCTTTTAAAGAATAATAACAAATATATAGACGAAATAATATTTTCCTTCAGCGGAATAAAATCTGCTGTAAAAAGGGTGCTCGATGAAGGAAATGTCGATATGGATTCGCTGATGGCCTCTTTTCAGGAGCGGATCATCGAACTTATCGAAAGAAAAATGAAGCTTGCAATAAGTAGAAAAGAATATAAATCCATTGTAATTTCGGGCGGAGTAAGTGCAAATTCAGGGGTTAGAAAAATGGCTTCATCTCTTGCTCATAAAAACGGCCTTGAACTTTTCATGCCTGAGCTTAAATATTGTCAGGACAACGGTGCAATGGTTGCCGCGGCGGCATTTGACGATTTTTTCAAAGGGAATTTCTCGTCGCTTGACTTTGATGTCGCACCCACTGTGAGACCCCGCATATGAGCTTATCTGAAATAAAACATTACTTATCAAAAACAGGTAGTTACGCCAAAAAAAACTTTTCACAGAATTTTCTTTTTAACGATGATACTCTTTATAAAATTGTCAAACTTGTACCTGATGGAAAGGGTTTTTATGTTGAGATCGGCGGCGGACTCGGCTCTCTGACAAAGATCGCTGTTGATAGAAAGCTTCTCCCTTTGACTGTTGCAGATCTTGACGACGGAATGCTTACTGTTCTCAAAGAGCGGTTCGGTGAAGTTGCGAACATTATAAGTCAAGACGGTGCAAAAATTGATTTTTCTCAGTATTTTAATGGAGTTAAAGGTTTTGTTTTCGGCAATCTCCCCTATCAGGTAAGCTCTCCTATAGTTATGAACACTGTCTTTAACAGCACAAATCTTGACGGAGCGGTATTCCTTCTCCAGAAAGAGGTCGCCGAAAAATTCTGTGCAAAGCCCGGAACAAGAAATTTCGGTCCTGTTGCCGCACTCATTCAGCTTACCGGTTGTGCAGAATATATTTACACACTTGCTCCGGAAGAGTTTTATCCTGCTCCGAAAGTTTACAGTTCAGTTCTGAAGATCTCTTTCAAAGATCATAATTACAATGCAATGGAACTTAAAATATTTGCAGATTTTGTGAGAGTTCTTTTTTCCAACAGAAGGAAAACCCTCTCAAATGTTTTCAAAATAAACAATCTTGACATGAAGATACTTGAAATACTTAACATTTCAGCTACGAAAAGGGCAGAGGAGCTTGATTGGGATTCAATCCTTAAAATCGGGGATCATCTGTCGGGAGGAAGAAAATGAAAAAAGTGACTATGCCGGCACTAGTTAAGAAAAAAGGTGTCGCAAAGATCTCGATGGTAACATGCTATGACGCAAGTTTTGCCAAACTCGTAGAAAAAGCTGAAATAGACTCAATTCTTGTCGGCGACAGTCTCGGAATGGTGATAAAAGGAGACACCAACACTCTTGAAGTTGACATTTCAGAGGTTGAATATCATGTCAAAGCTGTAAGAAAAGGGGCTAAAACCCCGTTCTTAATTGCCGATATGCCTTTCGGAAGTTATCAGATCACTGTTGCAAAAGGGCTGAAAAACGCAGTTGCGCTCATGAAAGCAGGGGCGGAAGCGGTAAAAGTTGAAGGGGGGAAAGAGGTTTCAAAACTTATTTCAACTCTTACTTCTTACGGCATTCCTGTTGTCGGGCATGTGGGACTTACTCCTCAATATGTCAATAAATTCGGTGGCTTCGGGAAACGGGGCAAAACGCCCGAAGAAAGAAAGTTCATATTTGATTCAGCCCTTGCAGTTGAAAAAGCGGGTGCTGAAATGATAGTTCTTGAGTCAATTCCCGAAGAACTCGCAAATGAAATAACCTCGGCACTGAAAATTCCCACCATCGGCATCGGAGCAGGAAAAAATACAGACGGACAAGTGCTTGTAATTTATGACCTTCTCGGAATGGATGAAAATTTCAATCCCTCATTCCTCAAAAAACAGTGCAACCTTGATCAAATCATCACAAACGCCCTGAAAACCTATAAATTAGAAACGGAAAAGTGATACTAAATCCTTTTAAAGAAATTTTTGTTTAAAATCTGAATTTTTCGGCTTCTATTCCGTATTTTGTGATCTTTTTATAAAGTGTGCCGCGAGCGATCCCGAGCCGTTTTGCTGTTTCACGGAGATTGCCGGCAGTTTCAGACAGCATCGAAACTATTATTTCATATTCCCTTGCTTTGAGTGACTGTGGCTCCAAAGTTGAAACTTCAACAGAAGAATTTCTAATATAATCAGGCAGTTCCGCAGGTGTTATCACAGCACTTTCCATTATGTTCACAGCTCTTTCAACAACATTTTCAAGCTCTCTGATATTTCCAGGCCACCCGTATCTTTCAAGCATGAACATAGCTTTGGGAGTTATTTCAGTAATGGTTTTATTCAGGTTGTGTGCCGTCTTTCTTGCAAAATGGTTGGCAAGACTTGAGATGTCCTCCACCCTTTCTCTTAATGGGGGAATGGTTATTGAAAGGACATTGAGCCGGTAATAAAGATCGTCCCTGAAAGTTTTATGTTCCACCGCTTTTTTAAGGTCATGGTTTGTAGCGGCTATGACCCTGACATTTATCTTTTTGGGATATGTTCCGCCTACTCTCACAACTTCTGAATTCTGCAGAACTCTCAGAAGATTTACCTGAGCATCAAGGGGCATGTCACCTATTTCATCAAGGAATATTGTCCCTTCATCGGCAAGTTCGAACTTTCCGGGACGCCCTTCTTTTCTTGAGCCGGTGAAAGCTCCTCCTTCATATCCGAAAAGCTCGCTCTCAACAAGATCTCTGGGAATCGCTCCGCAGTTCACGGCAACAAAAGAACTGTTTGCTCTGTCGCTATGATTGTGAATTGACTGGGCAAAAAGCTCTTTTCCTGTTCCGCTTTCACCGAGAAGAAGAACATTCGACTTGCTTTTTCCGGCAGTTTTGGCAACTTTTATAGCTTCCTGAATGGCTGAAGAATTACCAATTATGTCTGAAAATGAAATGTATGCCCTTGAGCCCGCTATCTTTCCTGCAAGCTGGTGAAGTGCCTTTGATTCTCTGATCGTTATGACCATTCCGTTCACACTTCCCTCACTCTGAATAAGCGAAGTTGACATTGTGCAGTGGAACAACTTGCTTTTGAGCTTTAAAGTCGCTTCTCTGTCATAAATATTTGTTCCTCCGGTCATGATCTTAAAAAAATTCACTCCGCTGAGAATTATCTCATATATCGACCTGCCGGAATAATCACGGTTGTCAAGATCAAGCATCAGTTTTGCCTGCGGGTTAAGTCCGGTTATCCTTTCTTCAGCGTCGATGACTATTATTCCTTCATTGATAGATTCAACGATCGCCTGCTGTTTTTTAATCTCAAGAATTTTTCCGGCAAGAGTTTCTTCAAGCTGATACTGTCTTTCTATCGCTCCAGAAACACCGCCGACCATTCCTAGAGTGTGGGTATTTACAAGATCCCACCGGCACACCAGACAGAGACAGCCGATGATTTTCCCTTGACTGTCATGTATCGTATCGGCACTTGAATACCAGAAATGGAGATCTTCAAGAAAATGTTCCCCTGCCCAGATGTCAAGCGTCCTGTTCTCAACTATTGCCGTTCCGACACCGTTTGTGCCGATATTCTGCTCAAGAAGACGGCTTCCGAGCTTGGGGGAGCTATCTATCTTTTTCATTTCATCTGATCCGAAAAGCTCAAGGACTATTCCGTTCTTATCTGTGATGAGAATTATGCTTTCAGGGTCATTCATAAACCCTATGATCTTTTTCATGTAAGGCACTGCAATTGAAAGCATTTTCCGGTTTTCGTGTATTCTGTTGACAAGTTCACCGGAGCTTATTCTCGGATAATCTTTCATCTCCTGCGTTATTCCGTAATTTCTGCTCCTTTCCCATGAAGCGATAAGATAAGGATGTATGACCGCAGGATCAACAGGCATGGAATTCATGAACTTTTTCCATTCCCTTAAAATGTCATGCCGTTTTTCAAGATCGATCATCTTAACACCATTATAAAACACGAATCTGAAGATATTATGAAAAACTCCATGAAAAGTAAAATCTTTCCATTAATTAGCAATAACATGTTGTTCCTTGACTTATAGACTGGCTCAGATATAAATACTATTCAGCTTATTTTTATAATCTTTGAGGAGAGCCGGATGCTTAAGATTTACAACACACTGACTG
This sequence comes from bacterium, assembly GCA_017997475.1. Lineage (GTDB taxonomy): Bacteria > UBP6 > UBA1177 > UBA1177 > UBA1177 > JAGOEX01. The sequence continues at coordinate 1,770 of JAGOEX010000102.1, read as the reverse complement.
AAAAGAAAGAGGAATTTGTGCCGATTCATGAAGGGAAGGTTGGAATTTATGCCTGCGGAATGACCGTTTATGACAAGCCGCACATCGGTCACGCAAGAAAGGAAGTCGCTATTGATCTTATTGTAAATTATCTGAAATATTGCGGATATGAAGTAAACTATGTCAGGAACTTCACAGATGTTGATGACAAAATAATTGCCAGAGCGAATGAAAGAAAGATCGGATTTATTGAACTCAGCGAAGAGAATATTGATGCGTTTTATCAAGCAGTTGACGCTCTCGGACTTCAAAGGCCTGATGTTGAACCCAAGGCGACAGAGCACATTCCTGAAATTATAGATATGATAGAAAAACTGATAAAAAACGGTTACGCATATCCTGTTGAAGACGGCAGTGTCTATTTTGCTGTTGAAAAATTCAAAGGTTACGGAAAACTTTCAAACAGAAAACTTGATGAACTCATTGCAGGAACGAGGTTTGAACCCGAAGCGGGAAAACGCAATCCGCTCGATTTTGCACTCTGGAAAGCTTCAAAACCGGAAGAACCGAAATGGAAAAGTCCGTGGGGTGAAGGTCGTCCGGGCTGGCATATTGAATGCAGTGCAATGAGCACAAAATATCTCGGCGACACTTTTGATATTCATGCCGGCGGAAGAGACCTGATCTTTCCTCATCATGAAAATGAGATAGCTCAGGCGGAATGCGCAACAGGCAAGCCATTTGTAAAATACTGGGTTCACAACGGATTTCTAACTGTCGAAGGGGAAAAAATGAGCAAATCGCTCCATAATTTCATCACTGTTGAAGATGCTCTCGTTCAGTATCATCCTGAAGTTCTCCGCTATTTCATGCTTTCAACGCAGTACCGTACACCCATTGATTTTTCAATGTCAAATCTCAAAGAAACTGAAAAAAGGATCTATTATTTCTACAACACTCTGAAAGCTTTAAACCAGTTTGCCATAAAATCTGAAGGCACTGCCCAAAAGAATGACAAAGCCATTGAATTCATTAACGAATTTAAAGAATCAATGGATGACGATTTCAACAGTGCAAGGGTGGTCGCAGCAATGATGTCGCTGTTCAAACATCTTAACGAAGTGCTGGTTTCAAAAAAGACAAGGCCCTCTTCTGCTGAATGTGCCGGGTTTGCTGAAGTAATAAAAGAGGCAGGAAAAGTTCTCGGAGTTCTTCTGAGGGATCCTGATGAAATAATCAATGAAATAAAAGAGATACAGCTTAGAAGATACGGCATCACGAAAGCTGAAATTGAAGATTTAATAGAAAAAAGGAAGCAGTTCAGAACTGAAAAGAACTTTGAAGAAGCCGACAAAATGAGAGATGTGCTCCTTTCAAAAGGGATATCTATTCAGGACACACCTTTGGGAACTGACTGGAGTTTCAATTAATTCAGGAGGTTGCAATGGAGCGGTTTTATCCTTTCTTTCTCCTTATCGGGTCGAATCTTTTCATGACTTATGCCTGGTATGGCCATCTGGCTGATTTCAAGAACAGGTCTTTGTTTGTTGTAATACTTATCAGCTGGGGGGTTGCATTTTTTGAATACTGTCTTCAGGTTCCGGCAAACAGGATCGGCTTTCAGTTCTATTCGCTGGGTCAACTCAAAGTTATGCAGGAAATAATAACAATGGGCGTTTTTGCACTATTTTCAGTTCTTTACATGCACGAAAAACTGACTCTCGACTTTCTGTATGCCTCAATATGCCTAGCCGGCGCGGCATTCTTCATGTTCAGGAATGTAGCTATTTA
>JAGOEX010000101.1 GCA_017997475.1 bacterium | reverse complement strand
GCCAACAGTAAGTTCTTGTAATTCCTGATGATATTAATTCCTGCAAAACAAAGTTCTCTGTGAAAAAACCTTTATATGTTGTAAAATCAAACCGAAGTATCTGCAAAGGTGTAAGTTCACTTATTGCAAAAATATTTCAGCGATGTCAAAGCTCTTGACTATTTTTGTATAAAAAGTGCAAGGACTTTTTGTCATATTTGTATAAAAAGTGCAAGGACTTTATTTAATAAAAGTCCACAGAACGAACGCAAGAATGTTTGAGATCACATGAAAAAGGATGCTGTAAAATATTTTTCCTTCACTTTTTTCACAGAAAAGACCGAAAAGAAGAGATGGAAAGAATGTTGCGGCTCTTGTTATGTCTAGAAAAGCAACTGCGTGCACAACGCCGAAAAGTATTGAAGTTATAAGGTTTTTCAGTGTAACGACTTTTATGAACTTTCTTTCAAGCCCTCTGAAAACATGTTCCTGAAGATAGCCCCTGAAAAAGAATTCCTCAGGGATCGCGGCAACTGCGACCGCAGTGAGTCCTTTTAAGACCGCTTTGAGAACTTCTTCCGTCCCTGGAATCATAAATACCTGATTTTTAAGCGTTATCCAGTAGATGAAAAATGCAGGCGGATAAAGAACAATAACGGTTATAGTGACATAAAAAAAGAGTTTGAACCCTTTTTTTGACGGCTTCAAGATGTTTTGAGGACGGAAAGAGCTGTTAAAAACGAGAGGGAGAAATATCAGCACAGCGGGAAAAACATAGTATCTGAACTCAAATTTTGTGGTGTTCATCCAAAGTGCAAAAGCCGTCACCGCAACAGTCAGTATAATTGCGATCGCTATGATTTTCTTTTGATAACTATCTGTTTTCATTTAACAAACCTTTAAAAGAAGGCCTTTGAGATATTCAGTTTCAGGGGCACTCATCCTCACCGGATGGTCAAACGGCTGATGCATCTGATGAAGAATTTTTATCTCTTTTCCTGCGTCTTTTGCCGCATAGGCGACAGCGTTTTTGAAATCAGCCATTGTTACCGCTCCCGAACAGGAAAAAGTGGCAAGAACACCTCCGTCCCGCAGAAGTTTCAGAGCATTGAAATTGAGATCTTTGTAAGCTTTCAGCCCTTTTTCAAGATATTTATTTGAAGGGACAAGTTTAGGCGGATCAAGGACAATGGAATCAAATTTTCTTCCATTCCTTTCGAGATTTCTTAAAACTTCAAACGCATCACCTGCAATAAAATCATGTTTTTCTTTAGCAATATCATTAATTTCCATATTCTTGTCGATAAGCTTCAAGGTTTCTTTTGAAATGTCGCACAAAGTTACATGGCTCGCTCCGTTTTTTAGAGCGTGTATTGAAAAAGCACCTGAAAACGAGCACATGTCAAGCACTTCGCCTGTTGCAATTTTTCCAAAAAGAAGGCGGTTTTCTCTCTGGTCGGCATAAAAACCAGTCTTCTGTCCGCTCAGATCAATAAAAAAATTCAGACCGTTCTCTTTAACAATCAGTTCCGTTGAATCAGATTCTCCTTTTATCCATCCGGCTGAAGGGGCAAGACCTTCTATCCTCCTGCCATCCCCGTCACTTTTTTCATAAACAGATGAAATTCCTACAATTTCTGATATTATTTCAGCAATATCCTTCTTTAATCTGTCAAATCCCGGAGTTGATATCTGAAGAACGGCGACCGAATCGTAAATATCGCAGATGATCCCCGGAAGCATATCGGACTCAGAATAGATAAGCCGGAACAGATTTGTATCAGAACCGATCATTTTTTTACGAAGTTCATAAGCTTCAGATATTTTTTTTCTAATCCATAGTATATCGGGATCAACTTTTTCATTCCACTCAAGAAGCCGCAGGGCTATTCCCGATCTGCTGTTGTAGTGTGCCCATGCCACAAATGTTTTTTCAAAATCAAGAACTGCAACAATATCACCATCTTGCGGATTGCCGTTGATAGATCTCACCGCTCCGGAATATATCCACGGATTATGGTTTCTTGCCAATCTTTCACGCCCTTTTTCAAGAATAACCGATTTTTCATATTTCATAAGTTTAATCTCCCTGGAATTGACTGATCCTGTTAAGCCGCTCAATAACAATTAATCTTCTTTTCTGACTTGCCGGATCAGGCATAAGGTGACCTGATATTGAAGCTGTAAATTCATTTTTCCAAAGCAACTCTGCTATTGTTTTTGAAATAAACTCAACAACTTTTGGATCAGAACTTTTAATTTCTTCAACAATTGAAGATCTTCCATCAATGACAGATATCACATCTTCTATATCCCTGCTGCCCAGGTAATCGGCATTTCCCCTATCTTTGAAAGCTTCAAGTTTCATAGCAATAAAACATGCCGGGGATGCAATTTTAAAAACGGTTTCTTCTTCTTTTATTTCCAGAGGCATTGAAACCGTTTCCTGAAGCCACTTCAAATTCATTCCTGAAAATCTGTCTTTAAGCGAAAGAATATCAACTTTAATGTTGTTAATTATCCAGCGACAACGGGGAGCTCTATCGCTCATATCGTGCTTGAAACCGGCTGAACCGAGTTTTTCCTCAAGCATGATCTGCCCGGGATCGGTGACAATGTCAAGCACAACATCAATGTCAATAGTTGTTCTTACCGGAGTTGCCAGGGGGTCATCAATTAAAAAACCAAGTATGCCGCCACCGATGAAAACAAAGTCCAAACCAGCCGACTTCAAACTTTTATGGACTCTTAACATATCATCTGCATTAATCTTTGGCATACAGCTCAATCTCCCGTTCCATCAATTCTTTTGCAACAGCTCTTTCTCTTGCTCTGCCACTTCTCAATGCATCAAAAAGAGCAAGAAGCCGGTATAATTTTTCGTCTTTTTTTGCAGCGTCAGGAACAGTTTTATATATCGGTGAAAAAGAAATGCCGCGGTGAGTTCCCTCAGCATCGGGCCAGACCGGTATTTCAATATCGCTTTGAGAAAGTTCGCTTTTCAGCGGTTCTGCGGCAAAACTCGTTGGAATTCCACGAGTTACCATACCAATTTCAACAGGAAAAACATACTTCGCTCCGTGAAATACAAACTCTTTTAAAGCAGATATTATCACCCTGTTGGTATCAGCCGAAAAAAGACCGTTTTTTTCAGATCTTTTAATTGAAGAGTGAAGTTCTGAAGTTGATAAAAAAATCTCTTTTGCAAATTCAGAGTAAGGGACGAATCTCCCGCCAAAGATCAGCAATTTGAATAAAACCAGAACGTCCTGTGGCTTCAATTTACCTCCATACGCTATTCGCGAACAGCGAATATCTAAAAATATCCTAATCTTATAAATCATATTGTCAACAAAAAACTTAGCTTTTCAATTTATTCCCACAGCTATATCAATTCACTTAATGTTAGATGTTGAAGATTTTTATATAAGCGGTGTTATCTTGATTTTTTTAGTGATACTGGTATAAGAAATACTCTCTTTGTTAATTATTATAGGAGAAGAACCGGATAATGTCTGAGCTGAAAAGAAAAATAATCGAAGTTCTGAAAGGTTGGGAGGAGACACTTCCTGAAGATGTAGTTCCCATTGTCAGAGAATTTCTTGATGAAGTTGACGAAAACTTAGTTGCCGAATTTCTTGAAAAATATCAAACTGCCGGAACTGACTGGGGGTTTTCGGAAGGGTCAAAACTGGTGCGGCTCTGTCTTGAAAGAGTTATTGAAAAAATGGTTCCCATGGATATCAGGAATGGAGAAAATTTAAGAACTGCCCTCGCGGCCCTCAAGGAAGGCAAAGTTGCACGAATTGTAATTGTTTCAAATCATTTGAGTTATTCAGATGCAAATATCATCGCAGTAGCTTTCAGTAAATATTTCAAAGAGTACGGTTTTGAAGATGATCTTTCTGTAATTGCAGGCCCTAAAGTATTTTCCCATCCGTTGAGAAAATTTGCAAGCATGCATTTTCATTCACTTTTAATTGCCCAGTCACAGTCTGTTGCCTCTCTAGAAGTTCCTTATCCGATAAGGGTGATAGCAAGAGCCGCCGCAAAATGTGCAGAAGATATCAAGGAAAAAGTTAAGATATTCCTTGTTTTTCCTGAAGGTAAAAGAAGCAGAGACGGGTCTCTGAATCAATTTCTTCAGGGAGTTTACCGGCTTGTTGATACAGACGAAAATGTCCTTGTTCTTCCTGTTTCTGTTATCGGCGGAGACAAATTTCTTCCGATATCCTGCCCGAATCTTCATAAAACAGATGCCGTAATAAGCATCGGAGTGGCTGAAAACATCAGAGATATTGCACGAAACATTCCTTTCTCATCCACTGTCAAACAGGATATTATGGATTATCTGGGTAAAAAGATCGCAGCTCTTCACCCAGAAGAAAGAAGGGGGGTATACCGCTGATGAGCAGACGGCTTGATACACTGAAAGAACAGTACATTTCAAATCCCTCACTCCCTTCTCTCATCGAATATCTTGAGGAATGTAAAAAGGAAAAGCTCTGGGAGACGATGATAGAAACAGTGACCGGCTGGAACGGAAGCGAAACTCCGGAGATCCATTTCTACAAAGGGGTGGCGCTCCTCAATACCGGAAAAAGAGAGGAAGGGGCAGAAGAGCTCAGAAAAGTGATCAGTCACAATCCGAACCATTTCGCTGCAAAAAAAGAGATCGAGAATTTCGGGATAAATGATTCTCAGGATGCAGGAACCGTGCAGGGATCAAATGATGCACTCAGGAAGATCCTTGTAATAGAGCCGCGTCTTGAAAGCAGTGAGCACTACCGGAATCTCAAATATAAGAACATGTTCCTTCTGATCATTATCACGGTTGCCGTTCTGCTTTTTGCATACTTTATGCTCAGGGAGAACAGAACCGACAAATACAACCAGATGCTTGAAGATCCTGAAACCAGCTTCACCTCTTTGACATATGCCGATTTTATGAGCAGGATAAGGGAACTTAAGATCATTGATATCCGCGAGAACATCGGTGATCCGCTCAAAAAGAGCATTCTGTGGATACTTTCATATGCCGTCCTTGATTTTCATATTGATTCACAGGAGGAGCTGTCTCAGTTTAAAATGTTCTCAACGCTCGTTTCGGCTCATGAAAAACCGCTTGAAATGATCACAGACTATATTGAATCGGGTGCCGTTCCTCAAGGTACGGAGCTTTATCATAAGCTTGATGCGGATTATCCCGGCTCTGCAAACGAGATCAAACTGCTGAAAATAAGTGATCCGGGTGAGATCACAAAAAAGAACTTGAGAGAATCTTTCTATAAAGCTCTCATGCTTTTCAGAAAAAAGGATTTTAGTACGGCCGCAGAACTTAACGAAAGGGTGCTTGCGGCATTTCCCGGCTATGAGCTGTCACAGAAATTGAAAGTTATGATAAAAGCCGGTTCATCAATATCAGGAAATATAGTTCTTGCAAATATTTCAGAAGAACTTGCTGTGCTTGAACAGTGGAAAACTATGAGTCAGGAGCGATATTTTCTGGGAGAAGCAAAGGTTCTTCTCGGAAGAGCGGCGGATAGAGACACCGTTATCTCCGACGGATTTTATTCTGTATGCCCGGGAAGGCATTTCTGCACAGAGACCGTTGAATATTTCATCAGCAAAGGTCAGACAAGGGAAGCATCAAGAATGGCTCTTTACATGAAAGAGCAGAAAGAGAATAAAAGAGACGCTGATGATATAAAGCTTGTTGTCGAAACAAGTTATGCTGACGGAGATTTCAGCAACTGCTATTTTTCATTCAGGGAGCTTACTCAGTTTTTCGGGGATAGCGTGGATGATGCAACCCTGATGAAGGGAGGTGAGTGCAGCGAAAGGAATGGCTATTTTGAAGAGGCCGTTGCAATTTACGAGGAGATAAACAAAAAGAACCAGACGATAGAGATCACTGCAAAAATACTGAGGATGAAATACCGGCTTTCCAGAGAGGAGCTTTACTATACTCAGATGAAGGACCTCGCGGAAAAAAATCCCGGGAGCATTCCTGTTCTCTATTCATATCTTGATGTTCTCAACAGAAGGAACGACATCAGGGAAACCATAAAAGTGCTTGAAAAACTTTATGACCTTGAATCTTCTGATAACAGGTTCAGGATCATCGAGGAATACATCAGGCAGGGAGCGGTTTTTCAGGCGGTGAAAAATCTTGAAAAACTGAAAGAAGACCCTGCCGCCGCCAAAACACTTTCAGAAATATATAACAGATACATGCTTTTTGATCTTGCCGATGCAGTGCTTCCGAAAGATCAGACAATTGATCCTGACTGGATATTCTTCAGAGAACAGTTGGAACTGTTCAGGAACGGAGAATATGAGATAGTCTCAAAGGAAGTTGAGAAGAAAATGTCTTCTCTTGAAAAATGTGAGCCGGCTTTTCTTCACCTTAAAGCCGAAGCTTTCAGGAATTTAGGGGACAAACAGAGAACTTTCGGAATGATAGACAATCTTCTTGAATGCAATCCTTATTTTATGCCGGGACTTATGCTGGCCGCAGAAATAACATATTATCAGGGTGATTTCACCAAAGCCAAAGACGGTATAAAATATCTTCTGGATAATGAGGAGTTCCTCTCTCCAGGCAAACTCTATTACCACAATTATCTTGTTCTTCTCAATGCTGAGATAATGGTTGCTCAGGGACAGGAGAACAAGCTTATTCCGTATCTGAAAAAGAATCTTCTTGCACAAATGGCTTTGGGGAAGAAAGAATTTGAAAAGATAAGCGATGTCTCTGAAAAGCTCAAAGAACAGAAACAGAAGGAACTATATGAATTTATAAAGAAATTTTTTAGAATTTCCGTGATTGCCACAGAAAAATGAATCTCATTCCGGAGGAAAAATGTTTTACGATCATTCTGTAATTGAACCAGCTTGGCAGAAGAAATGGAGAGCTTCCGACAACTTTAAATACAGGGGAGTTCAGTCCGGGAAGCCGAAATATTACATGCTTGAAATGTTTCCCTATCCATCAGGAAAACTTCATATGGGGCATGTAAGGAACTATTCGATCGGAGATGTGGTTTCAAGATATTACTTCAGAAAAGGGTATGATGTGCTTCATCCGATGGGATGGGATGCTTTCGGACTTCCGGCTGAAAATGCCGCAATAGAGAACGGAATACCTCCTGCAAAATGGACATACAGCAACATTGAAAACATGAGGGAAAGATTTTTTCAGCTCGGTTTTTCCTATGACTGGGACAGAGAGATCGCAACATGTTCGCCTGACTATTATAAATGGGAACAGCGCTTTTTTATCGAAATGCTCAGCAAAGGACTGGTTTACAAAAAGAACAGCGAAGTTAACTGGTGTCCGCAGTGCAACACAGTTCTTGCAAATGAACAGGTGGAAGACGGAACCTGCTGGCGGCACGGCTGTGAAGTTGAAAAGAAAAAGATCGAGCAGTGGTATTTCAAGATCACTGATTATGCCGGAGAACTTCTTGACTCACTTGACGATCTTCCGGGATGGCCCGATCATGTAAAGGAGATGCAGAGAAACTGGATAGGGAGAAGTATCGGCACATATATCGATTTTCAACTTGAAGGGACAGATAAAACGGTCACTGTTTTCACCACAAGGCCCGATACTTTGATGGGAGTGACTTTTGCCAGCATGGCTGTTGAACATGAAATGGCGCAGTTCTTCATTGACAACAGCAAAGAAAGCGAAAAGATGAAGAATTTCATTGACGAAGTGAAAAAACTGCATCTTGAAACAAGGGATGACGATTACGAAAAGAAAGGGTTTTTCACTGGATACAACCTGATCCACCCTGTTGACGGAAGGAAGGTTCCTCTCTATTTTGCAAATTTCGTTCTCGCAGATTACGGCACAGGGACGGTAATGGCGGTCCCTGCTCACGATCAGAGGGATTTTGAATTTGCTCAAAAGTACGGTCTGGCTTTACAGATCGTTATAAAACCTGCGGACAGTGAGCTCACACTTCCGCTTGAAGCGGCATATACCGAAGCAGGAATAATGGTGAACAGCGGAATTTTTGACGGAATGGTTTCGACGGAAGGGAAAAAAGCGGTAAACGACCATCTTGTCAAGACCGGAAAAGGTAAAACAGGCATCAATTACCGTCTCCGCGATTGGGGTATAAGTCGTCAGAGATACTGGGGCACCCCTATTCCTGTCATATACTGCGACAAATGCGGGACTGTTCCTGAAAAGATCGAGAATCTTCCTGTGAAACTGCCTGAAAATGTTGCGTTTTCAGGTGCAACAAGCCCTTTGAAGGATATGCCTGAATTTTATGAAACTGTCTGTCCTGAATGTGGCGGAAAGGCAAGAAGAGAGACCGACACAATGGACACATTTGTTGAAAGTTCATGGTATCACATGAAATACTGTGACCCTAAAAGCGTGAATGAACCATTTTCTAAAGCCGAAGTTGACCATGCAATGCCGGTTGATCAGTATATCGGCGGAGTTGAACACGCTGTAATGCACCTTCTCTACACCCGTTTTTTCACGAAAGTGCTGGCCGATCTGGGGTATGTCAGTTTCAGGGAACCCGTAAAGAACCTTCTGACCCAGGGAATGGTCTGCATGGAGACTTATCACAATGGAACCGGTTACTTATACCCTGAAGAAGTGTATTCAAAGGACGGATCGCATTTTGATAAAAGCAATGATGCGCCTGTCAAGATCGGCAGGGTTGAAAAAATGAGCAAATCAAAGAAAAATGTTGTCGATCCTGTGCGACTCATCGAAAAATACGGTGCCGATACTGCCCGCCTGTTCGTACTTTTTGCCGCTCCGCCTGAGAAAGACCTTGAATGGTCCGAGGACGGAGTTGAAGGGTGCAGCCGTTTTCTTATCAGGGTCTGGAATATCGTAAACCAGAACGCTGAACTTGTTAAGAACTGTAAAAAGATAGAAAAAGTTGATGGTGAAGGAAAAGAGCTCTGGAACAAAACACACGAAACAATCAAAAAAGTGACTGATGAGATCCAGCGCTTTCACTTTAATACGGCAATAAGCGCAACAATGGAACTTCTGAATAGTTGTTATAAGTTCAAGCCGGAAAATGAAGAGCAGAACAATATTCTCGGCGAAGCATTGAAAGATCTGATACATCTTTTAAATCCGTTTGCTCCCCACATCACTGAAGAGCTCGCTCATATCTGCGGAATGGAGCAACTTTCAGAATCTCCTTTTCCTGAACCACTTGAAGCGGCACTTGTTAAAGACGAGATTCTCGTGATAGTTCAGGTCAACGGAAAGCTCAGGGACAGGATAACATTCAGTGCAGATGTGACAAAAGAAGATGTTGAAAAAACAGTAAGGTCCAAAGATTACTCAAAATTTTTAAATAGTGGCGAAATAAGGAAAATAATTTATGTCCCCGGAAAACTGATAAACATCGTCGGATAATTATGAAAAAATTTCCCCCTTCAATAAAAGATCTTGTTCCGCTTGATAATAACGG
>JAGOEX010000100.1 GCA_017997475.1 bacterium | reverse complement strand
CATGGATGAACCGTTTGACCTCGCATTTCAGAAAAATGAAGGGTATATTTACAAAAACAAAATAGTTTTCAGAAGTCGTCTTGATCTTGTGGTCAGAGATCTTGAATGTTATTGCGATCTCTATCCGGCAAAATGTCCATTATCCGATTACACACCGAACACAGAAAACCCCAAAAAACCATGGGGATTTGACTGGAAACCGGGAGAGTGATTCTAAAAAGAAGATTCGCGACTCTTTGCGTTAAGTTCTTAAAAATAATGAGATGATGAAATGTTTCAAATAAAACTTTTTGCTCTTTAGAGCAATTAATATTAATAGGGGAAACCCCCTTGATTTTATTGATCCTGTTGCTATAATCGGCCTGCTTTTTTTGAGGTGTTTAATACATGAAAAAGATCAGAATAGCTATTGACGGACCTGCCGGAGCAGGCAAAAGCAGTGTGAGCAGAATGGTTGCAGGGTTACTCGGTTATCAGTATGTCGATACTGGTGCCATTTACCGCTCTCTTGCCTATGCGATGAACGATACAGTGAAACTTGAAGATCATGCCGGAATAAGACAACTGCTTGATAACTTTGATGTTTCATTCAGTATGGAAGATGATGTGAACCACATTTTCCTTAACGGTGAAGATATTACTCCTTTCATCAGGACTGAAAAAGTGAGTATGCTTGCAAGCTCTGTTTCGGCACTTCCTTTTGTAAGAGAAGCACTTCTTGAAATGCAGAAAAGATATGCAAGAGCCGGCGGAGTTGTAATGGAGGGTCGCGACATCGGAACAGTGATAATTCCAGATGCCGAACTCAAGATATTTCTTACGGCATCCCCTGAAAAAAGGGCGGCAAGGAGAATGCTTGAGCTTAAGCAGAAAGGTGTTGAAATAACTATGGAAAATCTGGTGGAAGAGATAAAAAGAAGAGATGATCAGGATTCAAAAAGGGCAATAGCGCCGCTGAAGATCGCTGTTGACGGAGTTCTGGTTGATAATTCTGACATTGATCTTTTTGAAACCGCTGAACTTATCGTAAAATATGCTCGTGAAAGGGAAAAATTAAATTGAAAGTCATTGTTGCTGAAAATTCAGGAGTATGCTTCGGGGTTCGCCGTGCACTTGATCTCCTTGAAGAATCGGTAAAAACAGCAGAACTGGAAAAAAGAAAGGCAGTGATGCTCGGCCCGCTCATCCATAATCCGAGAGTTGTTGAGCACTATGCTTCGATCGGAGTCGAAGTAAGAGACACGGAAAACATTCCTGAAAGTTGTATCGTTGTTGTGAGAAGCCACGGGATCACACTTGATGCTGAAAATAAACTTGAAAAAATCCAAGGACTTACGGTTGTTGACACTACTTGCCCCTATGTTAAAAGGATCCATCAGCTCGTTGAAAAGAAATCTTCAGGCGGATATGCCGTTATCGTCATGGGGGATAAGGACCATTCAGAGGTTCAGGGGATAACTTCAAGGATAAAAGGCCATTTTCTTGTTGTATCTCCCGCAGAAGTTTTGCAAAAGTGGAGTGAAGTAGAGGGATTTATAACTGAACACAAAAAAATATACTGCGTTGCTCAGACCACTTCAAGGCCTGCCAACTATGACAATATGCTTAGAAAGATAAGAAAATTTATTGAGCAGAAAAAAGAGAACATATTTGAATCGGCTCAGACGATATGCAATGCGACATTCAGCCGTCAGGATTCGGCAAGAGAACTTGCGACAAGGGTTGATGCAATGATAGTTCTCGGAGGGATGAACTCATCCAACACGATGAAGCTTTTTCAGGTAGTTAAAGAAAAGAACGAAAGATCTTACATGGTTGAATCTGTTGACGATTTTACCGAAGAGATGCTGAACGAACTTAAAAAATGTTCTGTTGCAGGACTTACCGCAGGTGCCTCAACTCCTGATGACCAGATACTTGAAATGAAAAATTTTCTGGAATCTTTAAAATGATGAAAATTGACGCCGGTGACAACAGACATCCTGATAAAATTTTAAAATGCAGACCTGAAATAGCGTATCCGCTTTATATCGAAGGGTCTTTGATCCCTGAAGATGCGGGAGGTGTTGCGATCGTCGGAAGCAGAAAACCGTCACTTTACGGAATCAAGATGGCTCAGGCGGTGGCACAAAAAGCTGTCATGAACTCAAAAACAGTCATAAGCGGTCTTGCAAGGGGGATAGACACTGAATCACACAGATCTGCTCTCAAATACGGCGGAAGGACAATAGCGGTTTTAGGAACAGGAATAGATGTGATATATCCTGAAGAAAATATCGGACTTGCAGAAGAGATCCGGCAGAATTGCGCACTAATTTCCCAGTTCCCGCCTCAGACTCCTCCGTTAAAAAAGAATTTCCCGATAAGGAACGAGATCGTTGCAAAAATGTGTTCCGTGCTTGTGCTTGTTCAGGCGTCAACAAAAAGCGGAAGTCTTATAACGGCGCGGCTTGCAAGGGAATTTGATAAAAAGGTTTTTGTAATTCCGGGACCGATAGATGATGAACTTTTTACGGGAAATTATCAGTTTCTCAACAGCCGGAAAAAAGATCCGGGTGTCGAACTTTTGTATGATCTTGAACAGCTTGATGAATTTTTTAATTGCAAAAATTTTTTTAGTGAACATATTAAGCCGTTGAATGTTCTGACGGATACAGATCTTGAAGATGATGAAAAAAAGGTTTACCGTCTGATCGTTGAAAGCGGTGAGGGGATTGATTTTGACACACTTTCGGAACGCAGCGGATTTTCAGCTACGGAACTTCCTTCAATACTGCTTTTTCTTATGATGAAGGAGATGATCGATGAACTTCCCGGAAAAATTTACAGATACAGCGAGGTAAAGCTATGAAACTTCTTATCGTCGAATCACCGACAAAGGCAAAGACTCTGACAAAATACCTTAAAGGGTTCAAGGTCGTTGCTTCAATGGGACACATTATCGACCTTCCTTCAAAGCGGTTGGGTGTTGATATTGAAAACAATTTCAAGCCGAGATACGAAGTGATCCCGGGTAAGGAAAAGGTTATAGCAATGCTTAAAAAGGAGGCATCCGAAGCTGAAGAGATATATATCGGCTCCGACCCTGACCGTGAAGGTGAAGCGATCGCTTTTCATATAGCATCCCTTTTTGAAGGAAGGGAAGTGCGCAGAGTTCTTTTCCACGAGATAACCAAGACAGGCGTGCTTAAAGCGATCGATGTCTTTTCAAAATTGAATGACAATCTCTACAACTCTCAGCAGGCAAGAAGAATACTCGACAGAATAGTCGGATACAAACTTTCACCGTTCCTGTGGAGAAGCATAAAGAAGGGTCTTAGTGCCGGAAGAGTCCAGTCTGTTGCATTACAGATGGTTGCCGAAAGAGAAAAGGAGATAAAGGCATTTGTTCCGGAAGAATACTGGAATTTCAAAGCCGATTTCAAAGTGAAGGCAGGAAAAGTGGACGCCCTGCTTGATAAAATAAAAGGTGAAAAGGTCAGTGTGGCGGACGGATCGAAAGCGGAAGAAATAAAGAAAGAGATCATGTCGGCAGGCACTTTTTCAGTCACTTCGGTTGAAAAGAAAGAGAAAAAGGAATCTCCGCTTCCGCCGCTTAACACAAGCAATCTTCAGCAGGAGGCGAGCCGTCTTTACAACTATACTGCTGAACAGATAATGAGAATAGCACAGTCACTTTATGAAGGTAAGGATCTTGGTGAAGAAGGGGTTACCGGTCTTATAACCTATATGAGAACTGACTCTTTCAGGATATCGGAAGAGGCAAATGCCGCTCTGAGAAATTACATTTCAGACAATATAGGAAAGAACTATCTTTCACCCAAGACGAGAGTTTTTGCTAACAAGAAGGGAAAAACTCAGGATGCACACGAAGCCATCAGACCGACAAGTGTTGCGCTCACTCCCGACAAGGTCGCATCAAAACTCACGAAAGATGAGCTCAACATCTACACGCTGATCTGGAGAAGGTTTGTTGCAACACAGATGCAGGATGCGGTTTACGAAACTACTGTTATCACCATTGAAGATTCAAACAGAAAATTCCTTTTCAAAAAAACAGGCAGCGTAATTCAGTTTGAAGGTTATAGAAAGATATATAAAAAGAATGGTCGCGAGGACCTGACTCCGGAAGTTCTGCAGGGTGAATCAGCCGAACTTAACAAAGTCGATGCTGAACAGCATTTCACGAAGCCGTCACCGAGATTTACCGAGGGAAGTCTTGTGAAGGAGCTTGAAGAACAGGGAGTAGGAAGACCTTCGACATACGCAACTGTAATAAAGCAGATAGTTCAGCGTAACTACATTGAAAGGATGAAAGATCCTAAAGGTGCTTTGATGGCTACAGAGCTTGGAATTCTTGTAAGCGATACTCTTGTGTCATTCTTTCCTGAGATAATCAACATCGGTTTTACTGCCGGAATGGAATCTGAACTTGATACCGTTGAAACGGGTGACAGGGACTGGCTTGATGTTGTTCAGTCATTCTACGGCACTTTCAATAAGGTTCTCGACTCGGGCATAAGTAAGGTGAAAAAAGAGGGCAAAAAGAGGATATATGCTGAAGAAGCGTGTCCGAAATGCGGAAAGAAACTTGTTGTCAGATGGTCGAAAAAAGGGAATCAGCCGTTCTTAAGCTGTGAAACTTTCCCTGATTGTGACTTTGCCGGTTCGATAGAGAAGGTCGGTGAAGAAGTTCACTTGAAGTCGGTTGAACAGTCAGCAGATAGAAAGCTTGATGAAAAATGTCCCAACTGCGGCAGTCCGCTGGTTGTCAAGAACGGCAAGTTCGGTGAATTCAAGGCATGCAGCGCTTATCCTAAGTGCAAAACGATAATCAGAGAGGAAAAGTTCGTTGCAGCATGTCCGAAAGAGGGTTGTGACGGAAAAATAACTCCGAAAAGATCAAAAAAAGGGAAGGCATTCTACGGATGTACCAATTATCCGAAATGTGATTTCGTAAGCTGGTATCCGCCTGTTGCGGGAGAGAAGTGCGAAAAATGCGGATTTGCATATATAGTTGAAAAGAAAAGATCGGGCAAAGTCTGCCAGAACTGCGGTCACAAGCCAAAATGAAAATAGTCATCCTCGGTGCCGGTCTTGCGGGATCCGAGGCGGCCCTACAGTTTGCACAAAATGGTTTTTCAGTTGAATTGATAGACTGCAAACCTCATTTTTTAAATGAAGAAGTATATTCAGAACCGTCTCCAGCTGAACTTGTCTGTTCCAATTCCTTTAAATCGGAGTCTCCTTCAACGGCAAGTTTCCTTTTAAAAGAGGAAATGCGTGAAATGGGATCGTTTCTTTTAAAAGCGGCATCAGAATGCAGTGTTCCGGCAGGGGCAAGTCTTGCTGTCAACAGAGTCGAATTTTCAAAATTGATCTCAAAAATGATATATGAAAACGGGTGCATAACTTTTCACAAAGGTTTGAACATATCTACGGTTGAAGAGTTGAAAGCAAGATTCCAGGGAGATTTTTATATCATTGCGACAGGACCTCTGACAGATAAAATTATGATGAATTCAATTTCGGTCGAAGGTGGATCGTTCTACGATGCGATAGCCCCGCTTGTGACACTTGAAAGCATTGATGTTGAAAAATGTTTCTGGGGAAGCAGATATGGAAAAGGGGAAGCAGATTTTCTCAACATTCCTCTTGAAAAAGATGAATATTCTCAATTTGTTGAAGAACTTATAAAAGCAGAAAAGATTCCGTGGAGTTCAATTGAAAAACCTGAATTCTTTGAAAGGTGCATGCCGATAGAAGTGATGGCGGAAAGGGGATTCAAGACACTTTCATTCGGTCCGTTCAGGCCTGTAGGTTTTGAATGGAAGGGAAGAAGACCTTATGCTGTGGTTCAGCTCAGAGCCGAAAACAGTGAAAAAAGTGTTCTCAACCTTGTCGGATGCCAGACACGGATGAAACAGGGGGAGCAGAAAAGAGTTTTCAGAACGCTTCCCGGGTTAAAGAATGCCGAATTCACAAGGTTCGGATCTGTTCACCGCAATTCTTTTTTCAATGCCCCTATAGTTCTCGAAAACGGCGTAAAAGTGAGAACAATGGAAAATGTTTTTGTTGCTGGACAGCTCTCAGGAGTTGAGGGCTACAACGAAAGCATATTTTCAGGAATGTGGGCAGCCCTCTGTATTGCTGAAATCACAAAAGGCAATAATATCAAAGATATACTTCCTCCAAAAGAGACCATGACCGGCGGAATACTCAGAAAAATGAGTGCCGTCACAAATGATTTCCAACCCGTAAACGCAAATTTTGCACTTATTGATAATCCCAACACTCTTGGCAAAAAAATAAGAAAAGAGTATTATGTTGCGGATGGTTTGAAACGGTTTAAAGAATGGTTTAAGATCAAATATAATGATGAAACAGAATGACACTTACAATCAGGAAAAATGTCCGGTGACTGGTCGGCTGATAGTGACGCTTCCTGAGTTTGCCGATGTAAGAATCAATAAAGATTACCACACTACTTTGCAGAAGATCGGCGAAAACATTGTGTATGTTCAAAGCAGAGGAAGTTTAAAAAATGTAGATCTTGATAAATTCAATATGCTCGTTGAGGAATTCTGTGCTGCTGCGGGGGTAAAAAAACCTTTTGTTCAGATAAGGAATCTTTCAGAGTTGACGGGGCGGCTTTCCTTTAAGAACATGAAAAAGCAGATGTATTACTTCAACGAACACCGTGCAACGATGACGGGCATTATTTTCATTGAGGAGCCATCCTGGTTCAGGCCTTTCATCAATCAGGGGCTCAGATTTTTCGGACCGACTTCATTTAAAGTTGCTTCCGCAAAAAATTATCATGAAGCGGTTAAAGCCGCTGTAACCATTCTTGAACAAAAGAATGAAAAACCGAAAGAAGATCAGATGGCTATAAGTTTTAGTGATATCATTTTTAAACCGGAGTGGGTTTATGAAAACCCTCAGAATAATTATAAATATCAGGTTGGTTACATCCCCGGAGTTCTTTTTTATGTTTCTATGCACGGAAACTTAACCACTATTGACGATGTTCAGAAGTCGAGTGATCTTGCAACAAAGGTGCTGGTAGAGAATCATCTTAGAAAACTTCCATACATAATCACCAATTTTTCTGAACTTGCGGCAATAAGATCTTTCCGCTGCAGGCAGCAGTTTGCCAAGGAAGTGAAAAAAAGAATGCAGGAGACAGATAATAACGGTGGAGCCCGCATTATAATTAATCCCGATAATTTCAACAGAGCACTGATCACTGCATTTTCTCCGTTTCTGAATATCAGATATATCATAACGAATTCAGTAGAAGAGACATTTAAAAAAATAAATAACAGTCCCATGGAACTCAAAAGTGCCAGGGAAGAAAAACCGATGATTGTAACACCTGCCCATCTTGAGGAATTAAGCAATGTGTTCGGTGAGTTGCAGTGGGAAGAGTCGGGAGTCATTCCAAATGCCGTGGTTTCCAAAGATAATCCTCTTGCATATCTGACTGAATCAATTGCTTTGATAAGGAACGATCTTAATGAACTCAGACAGAATGAAAGAAAGATACAGGCAGAGCGTGAACAGGAGTTAAGAAAAGCAAAAGAGCTTGCTGAGGCGGCGAGCAACGCCAAAAGTGAATTCCTTGCCAAAATGAGCCATGAGATAAGGACACCTTTAAACGGAATCATCGGTTTTACAGATCTTCTGAAGGATACACCGCTTACTCAACTGCAGCAGCAGTATGTTGACAATGTGAATGTCTCCGGGCACACACTTCTTGGAATTATCAATGATATCCTTGACTTCTCAAAGATAGAGGCAGGGATGATGGAACTTGATCCAGTCATAACGGATATGTATGAGCTATTAAAGAACAGTATTGAGATAATAAGATTTTCTGCTGAAAGGAAAGGGCTTGAAATAAAAATGATCATTGACGGCTCAATGCCTGAATTTGCAAAAGTTGATCCTGTCAGGTTGAAGCAGATCCTTGCAAATCTTTTAAGTAATGCTGTCAAATTTACTGAAACCGGTGAAGTTGGGCTGGAAGTTAAATTCAATTATACAGCCGGAAAAACAGGAAGATTCACTTTTTATGTTAGAGACACAGGAATCGGAATAAATGATGATCAGAAAGCAAAACTTTTCAAGGCATTTTCACAGGCAGACAGCTCTATTACCCGTAAATACGGTGGAACGGGGCTCGGGCTCATTATTTCAGAAATGATCGCTAATAAAATGGGAAGTAAGATAAATATTGAAAGTGTTCCGGGGAAAGGGACAACTTTTTACTTTGAAATATCAGTTGATGTTTTCAAGGAAAGTACGGACATGAAAATGGAATCTGAAAATGAAAGTGTTAAAGAACAGGTTGTGTCCGAACGATCTCTTTCTCTTCTGATTGTTGAAGATAATTCAGTGAACATGGTCGTGATCAAGGCAGTTGTCGGCAAAATGCTGCCCAACGCCCGTCTGATAGAGGCCGCAAATGGTATCGAAGCGGTTGAGAATTTTAGAAAATATTCACCTGATCTGATATTTATGGATATTCAGATGCCGAAAATGGATGGTCTTGAAGCGACTGAAAAGATAAGGGAAATAGAGTCTGTTTCAAAAACCCGCGTTCCAATAATTGCTCTTACTGCAGGAGTTGAAGTTTCTGAGCAGAAAAAGTGCATGAAATCGGGAATGGATCACTTTCTGGCAAAACCGCTTGAACAGGAAAAGATCAGGAAAGTGTTAAAGAATTTTCTTTAGATCAGTCAGAACGAATAGAATTCAGTTACTTAAGTTCAACAGTTCCTGTAGCAACTTCAAGACATGCTCCACCTTGAACAGGGTAGGAAGTATATTCGCTGTCGATCGTAACTTCAATGAGTCTGAGTCCTGTTACAGATGCTTTAGCTTTTCCTGTTGCGGCATCAAATGACTCGAAATCAAGGGTTCCTTTCTGCTGGAAATATACTTTGCCGATCGCTGTAAGGTCTCCGCTGGTTTCATCAAATTCCATGTCTTCGTAAACAAGAATGCACTGTTCACAGTCATAGTAATTTGTGCCGGCAAGATTAAATGAATCTTCTGCTTCAACTTCGGCATAAAGCTGCAGCGACACTTTGTCGTCTAATTCTGCATCACCGGTCGCCGGATCAAAAAGGACATCATAAGTCCAGTATCCGTCTTCTGCACTCATCTCTCCGAGATCTGCTTCCCCAAGTGTTATTGCTGTGCATTCATAATCAACACAGGCGGTACCTTCAGCATTGCATTGTTTATCCGCTTCACATCCGTCACCACACTCGCCGCCGCAACCGTCGCTGCCGCATATCTTTCCCTCACAGTCAGGAATACAGATGATGTCCCATGTTCCGGCTTCGATTTCGAAACAGCCGCCGCCTGCAACAGGTGTTGATGTGTAATCGTCAGCGATTGTGACTTCAACAAGTTTGGCAGTAAGAGTTCCTTTTGTTTCAAGAGTTCCTGCTTTGTTTTCTGTGATCGTAAGTGTGCCGCTCTGCTGAAAATAGGTCTTTGAGTAGTCGTCCTCAAAGATCA
>JAGOEX010000099.1 GCA_017997475.1 bacterium | reverse complement strand
TAGTAGCAGTATCCCTGAATACAAGGCATTCCTGAACAACACTCACTAACACCTGCAACACACTGCTGACCTGCAGGAATACATTTTGCCGCATTGATTATCACGCCGGCTGAACATCCGCTTGTCGTTGTATCCGGCTGACAGATGAACTCACCTGATTTACATTCAAAACATGCCGGTTTAGGGCTTGTTGAGCCGCTGTTAAGTGTCGGGCAGTTGTCAGTTGTTGTCGAACATACTGCGGGAACACATTTAGAATCATCAGGAATATATATCTCACCCTGAGGGCAGAGTCCGCATTTTGATGCTTCAGCTGTTGTAAGACATTTTACACCTGCAAGACCTTTGTCACCATAGCAGCATCCGGTCGGACATTTTGTTTCGCCGCATGCCTGTAAAGATGCGAAAACATTGGTGCATCTTGCAAGTTTCTTGTTGCATTTAAGACCTGTGTGCATTGTGCAGTCTTCATTTGTCGTACACCCTTTTGCGCACTTTCCATTTGTTATGCAGATCATACATTTTCCGCAGTCTGTATCAGTTGTACAGCTCTTGCCCAGATTCGCAGTTGCGCAATCGCTTTCCCCGGGATCTTCATCATCTGGAGATACCGCTTCATCATCATTTTTCTGTTCCTCATCAACTACTGTTTCTGTTTCATCAGAAACGACATCCGGTCCTTCAGAATTAATAATGTCATTGTCAACCGGCTTAACTTCCACCTGAGTTTCAACGCAAGCTGACAAAAACACAAAAACTGTCAATAACATCAATATACTGTGAACTTTTTTCATGACCGGCCTCCCTCAACAATATTAATAACCTTTTCAAACACCCATTATTTATAACGGAATTGCTGTACTCCAAAGTTGTTTTCTTTTCTCTTTTATGATATATCATTTTGTAATTATCTGATTTTTCTGAGGGAACATGGAACTTGTAACTATTGAGATTTCAAGGATTTTAAAAGAAGCAGTTTTGAAGATAAACCCTGATTTCACTGACTGGGACAAACTGTTTCTGCAACCCGCAAGCAGTGAAAAGTTCGGCGATTATCAAACAAATTTCGCGATGGCGGCTTCAAAGAATTTTGGAAAACCACCCAGAGTCATTGCCGAAAGTATAGTGTCGGCACTTGAGAAAAATAATGTGATAGAAAAACTTGAAGTTGCAGGGCCGGGATTTATAAACATTTTCATCAACAGGACATATCTTGCTGAAATTGTTAAGCTTTCCCCGGGCATTAAGTGGAATTTCTCTCATGTTGATACAGCCGGTGATGTTGTAATTGATTATTCCAGTCCCAATATCGCAAAACCGATGCATGCAGGACATTTGAGAACAACCATAATCGGCGACAGCATAAAAAGGATAATGCGATATATCGGTTATAATGTCATTGCCGACAATCATCTCGGTGATTGGGGGACACAGTTTGGCAAGCTTATCGTCGCTTACAAAAGGTGGCTTGACGAAGAGAACTTTAAAAAAGATCCGATATCAGAACTTGAAAGGATTTACATAAAATTCGGCAAAGCTGCTGAAAACGATCCGGAATTGGATGATCTGGCAAGAGCAGAACTCAAGAAAGTGCAGGACGGAGACAGCGGAAACCTTGACCTGTGGGAACAATTCATTGAAATAACCCTCAATGAATGCAAGAGAATATACAAATATCTGGATATCGATTTCGACACTTATTACGGTGAGTCCTTTTATCACAATATGATGCCCGGCATTGTTGACGAACTTATAAGTAAAGGGCTCGCGGTTGAAAGTGACGGGGCTCTTGTGGTCTTTTTTGATGAAACGGAAAATCTTCATCCTTTTATAATAAGGAAAAAGGACGGGGCATATCTTTACTCCACAAGCGACCTTGCGACAGCAAAATTCAAATACGATAATTATTCAGTAAATAAAGCCGTTTATGTGACTGATGACAGGCAGGAGACCCATTTTAAACAGGTTTTCCGTACTGCACAGCGGATCGGCTGGAACATGGAATTTGTCCATGTGACATTCGGAATCATGTCTTTTAACGGTGTGATCCTGAGTACCCGCGAAGGAAATACTGTAAAGCTCAACGATCTTTTTGCTGAAGCTGAAGCAAAAGCTTTCGCAATAGTAACCGAAAAAAATCCCGATATTCCTGAAGACGAGAGAAAAAAGATCGCAAAAGCAGTCGGAATCGGTGCACTCAAATATTCCGACCTGTCTCAAAACAGAACGAGCGCAATAGATTTCAGATGGGACAAAGCCCTGAGTTTTGAAGGAAATACAGCACCTTACCTTCAATATTCATATGCAAGAATACAGTCAATAAAAAGAAAGGCGGCTGAAACGGGAATAAAATTAGATCACTCAGCAAAGATCGTTCTGGAAACCGAGATCGAAAAACAGATTGGCTCATCAATTGTCCGCTTTCCGGAATGTGTTCAGAAGGCCGCCGAATATTATAAACCGAACTTCATTGCCGACCATATTTATGACCTTGCACAGAAATTCAGCAGTTTCTATAACTCAACCCCCGTTCTCAAAGCTGAGAACGAACTTGTCCAGTCACGGCTTCTTTTATCAGAAAGTGTCGCACACACCATAAAAACAGGCCTGAATCTTCTCGGGATAGAAGTTGTAGAAAGGATGTGATTACAAAAATATCTCCTTAAACACAGAGAATAAATTTCTTTTCTTGCTCGGCAACCTGTTTCATGTATAATTTTGTGATTTTAGATAATTTCCGGGGAGGGTAAAATGAAAAGTTTTTTTAAATTGTTCTCTTTTTTTCTGGCAGTTCTTTTCGTTCTGTCGTCATGTGACAGCAGTACGATAAAAACAAAAAAGAATGATGACAACAATTCTGATTCTGATGAAGATATTGAGAACATCAATGATTCGGATGACATAGGCGACACAGGCAACACCGGAGATTCAGGTGATTCAGGAAACACAGGCAACACCGGAGATTCAGGCGACACTGGAAATTCAGGCAATTCCGGCAATACCGGTGACACAGTTTCTGAAACCTGCGGAGACAACATTGTCGATACAGGCGAAATATGTGACGGCAATGTAATAAACTGCGTTGACATTGATTCACAACTCTATTCCGGAGGAAAATCAAAATGCCTTGACACATGTCTGGGATGGGACACGGCAACATGTGACGAGATCCCCCATACCTGCGGAAACGACATAACCGAAGGTCCGGAAGAGTGTGACGGGAATATCATTGACTGCAATGAACTTGACAGCGAAAAATACGAAAGCGGAAAAGCAAAATGTCTTGATGACTGCTCCGGCTATGACACTTTGACCTGCGTTGAATATGAACCAAGCACCTGCGGAGACGAAAAAGTTGAAGGAAAAGAAGTTTGTGACGGTGGGTTGAAAAACTGTGTTGAGATCGATGATGGAAAATACTCAGGCGGGAAAGCTTACTGCAAAAATGACTGCACCGGCTGGGATGAGATCACATGCGATGAAAAACCGGTATGCAGTGCTCCATACAGAACAGTAAAATGTGCCGGGGACGATGCTCTTGACCAGATGCAGACTTGTTCTGAAGGTATCTGGTCAAACAGAGGAAACTGCCTTGAGCCGGGAAAATATGCGATCCTTGAAAAAGATGCTGTGAAAACCGACATGACAATTGATCTTGAAGCAACACCTGCCGGAACAGACATTGCTCTCATCGTCGATACAAGCGGTTCAATGTCAGATGATATTTCTGTCTTAAAGAACAATATAAGTACTGTCAAAACATATGACGGTGGATCAGATTACAGCGTAAATGTTTCCTCTGCAAGTTGCGGATCAGGTTTTCGCGGAGGAATATGTTTCAGAGAAAATTCACTTCCTCTGTTCGTCCTCATGTCAGATGAAGCTTTTGCGACAAGCGGATGGATATGGAGCGTCGGAGCCGAAACCACTGTTCAGAATGCCGTTGATTCCATGAATGATATTAATGCAAAGATCGCTGTGATCGATTCAAGCGGCATTTCAAAATATCTTGAAACCAACACAAATACACTGGCGGCAGGAACTTATTCCTATGATCAGGCGGGAGATCCTTTTTATTACAACATCCCGACAACGGGAACAGAAATAAACCTTAAAATCGAAGATGCCGTAAAGAGAATGTACGATGAGACCGAAATGACAGCAGGACTCGTTTTTGAATCACCTGTCAGCAACACAATCCAATCAACCCAGTTTGTTCTCAGCCACGCAACTGTTTCGGCAGACCCTGCGGAGAACATCCATTCAAAGGACGATCTGTACTTTTACGGAACTTTAAGAGAGACCATGCTCAGATACTCGATCTCACTTCGAAATACTGTTTCAACGCCATCCCAGATGACATTTCTCACATTGAAAATAAAGTTGAAATGGTACAGCATTACGCTTGACACAATTGATTTCACGATCGTAATTCCTTAATAAAACGGGGGAGAGGTTTTATGTTCAGAAAATATGCACTGATCCTGCCGTTGATGCTTCTCACATTGTTTCTGAATGCTGAAGATCTCAAAAATAAAAAAAATGCGCGGATCTCGATAACTACCGTTCCTGCAGGACTTAATGTATATATTGACGGAATTTTTGCCGGAAAAAGTCCACTGAACAACTTTGAGGTTCTGAAAACGGCGAAACTCCTTGAAGTTACCGACAATTCTGGAAAAAAAGTTATTTATTCCGCAGACCTTGACCTGAAAAACGGCAAAATCATCGAAAGAAAAGAGAAAGGGTACGATCTCAAGAAGAAAACAGAAAAAAAAGAACAAAAGAAAGAACAAAAGAAAGAGCCAGAAAAACAACAAAAGAAACAACCGGAAAAAAAACCTGAAGTAAAGATCCCGGGTCCTCACAAATGGACAGGGACGGGTTTTATCATTGCAGGAATTCTCACTGCTGGGCTTGGCTCTCTTTTTGACTATCTTGCGGTGAAAGAATTTGATAAATACAAGAAAATGAATGACAAAGATAATCTGATGAAAGCAATGATGACGGGAAATTTTAATGAGGCGGAATATATCGAGAAAAGCAACTCCCACCGGACAAAAGGGCAGAACTACTCTGCTGCAAGAACCGTTCTTTTTGTGGCAGGCGGAGCATCCGTAATCACTGGAATCATTCTCATCTTTATTCCCGAAAAGAAAAAAAAGATAGAGATGCTTTCATTTGGAGTATCGCCTTATGAAGATGGCTTTTTTATAAGCGCAGGAGGACATTTCTGATCATGAGATGTAAAATACCGGCTCTCATACTTTTTATGGCAATCTTTTTTGCCGGATGTGCAAAAGACCCTGGCGAAATGAGAATTAAAGAAACTATTGCAGACATCGAAAAAGAAAAAGCGGAAAAATGCGGAGACGGCGTAACTGACAGTTGGGAAGAATGCGACTATTCAGGCAATCTTTCATGCAGCGAACATTCTGACGAACTGCTGGGGCCGCTCAGATGCACTGAATGCAGAATTGACATTTCCGGCTGTGCTGAAAAAAAGAAGTGTGATTCAGACATATGTAGTGGTAACGGCTTATGCACTGAAGGAAACAGCCACTACGTTTATTGTAAATGTTTTGCACTTTTTACCGGTCCTACCTGCGACAGATGCATAGACAACTATCATTTCGACCTTGACGGAAAATGCATCAACAACACCGAATGCACTCTCGTAGGATGCATGGAAAACAGCACCTGTCAGATAATTTCAGGAAAAGCCGAGTGTGTGTGCAACGATCATTATGCTGGGCCTGACTGTGATGCGTGTGAGGCGGGTTACTACATGGATAACGGCATCTGCAAAGGAGCATTATGTTCCAACACCGGTCTTGTCTGTACTGAATTCGAAAAATGTGACGACAGTTCCGGCAAGCCCAGATGCATCTGCAAAGGGGAAAATCAGAATCCGCAGGACTGCTCAGAATGTGATGAAGGATACGGCTGGTACAAAAATGAAGCGTGTCTTAAGGAAAAATGGGTGATATGTGCCACAGACCCGGAAAAACCTGACAACAGCACTGATCTGATAAAGACAGTTCTGATAAAATACTCTGAGGATACTGGATGGAGCGAACCTGGGCTCTGTGAATGGAAATGCATTTCAGGGCACTATCTGCACAAAGGAGAATGCAGAGACATGCTTGTTTTCTCTTCAAGCGGACCTGAATTCCCTTTCGGATTTGATAAGAATGGAGATCTCATTGCAGGAGATACTGAAGGGAAGATATATGTTGCTGCAACAGAAATAACTGACACGATCTCTTCAGGGATGCCTTTTACCAACGGGCGACTGGGAGCTGACGGGAACATATTTTTCCGGACTTTTTCAGGATACGGTGTCATAAATTATGAAACCGGGACTAATTTTTATTTCAGGAAAGACAATATCCCCAAGAACCAGATCACGATCACAAGGGATGGCACTGTGTTCTTCGGAGACACCTATTTCAGCTTTCCCGATCTTATCCCGATACATCCCGATCTTGAACATGAGAATGCGGTTACTCTGACAGACAGCTATGAAAACACTGTTACCGTCTATAAAAATGGATATGTCGTCTATTCAGACAATGAAAGGAACACTTTGTGGTTTCAGGATTATCCCGGTTATGTTTTTTCCGAACATCCGGCTCTGACATACGGAGAGTTTGTGTTCATTCCTCATTTCCAGGAAAGCACCAACAGGGTTTCAGGACTTGTGGTAAATTTAAGTGACGGAGAATTTGTCGATTTTGATGAAACATCTTATACAGATTCATCATTGAAATATACTCCGGCTGTATCAGTTGACAGTGACAACAGAAAATTTGTTTCATATAGGGGGGTTATAACGGTTTACGATAGTGACGGAAAGGTATCGTTTGACACTTCTTTACTTTTTGACGAGAGATTCTCTGTGGAAAATCTGCCGCCGGCAGTAACAGCAGAGAAAACCGTTTATTTTGCAAACGATAGACAGATACTTGCTTTCAGAGAAACGGACTTTCTGACATGGAGCTATGATCTTCCGGCATATTCTTTTCCAAGGACTCTTCTTCACAACAATGAAACACTTTATATTTTCACTTCCAAAGGTGAACTTTTCGTTCTGTACGCACCGGGAACTATTGCGGGAGAATGGCCCCACATGTATCACGACTCAGCTCTTTCAGGCATGACAGGTTATCTTCCTCAGTTCCAGAAACCTGCTGCATCAATTCTGACATCACCCGATGACGACTCTTCATTTTCAACTGAACCGATAACCTTCTCATGGAACAATGACCCTGAGAACGCAGGGGCAAAACATGCACTTTTAATACGGGATGCGACCGGTTATGACAAGGTTTATGCCGGACTCCAGACTGACCGCTCAACAGCAGCAGTGAACGGCCTTGTCAAAGGAACATACGAATGGCGAGTTGTTTCCATAAAACCTGACGGTGCCATCAATGTTTCGTATGCAAGGAGCTTCACAGTGGAATAATCCCCCTCACCTTATTTGACACATCTGACATCGTAGTAACCGTAACTTTTTCCGCTTGGCGAGATCTCCCCTCCGTCTGATCTTATCATCCACGCCATTCCACCTTCATCCTGAACTATTGATGCAGACCAGAAAACTCCCCTGTCTCCGAAAACAGAATATCTGCCGTCATCGGTCGGGTCACAGCCGTCACATGCTGAATTTCTGCAGTCAAGAGCCGAAACGCACTCTTCTTCGACTTTGCACTCTCCACCCGGTTCAACTGCAGGACAGTTTTTCACAAGCGTTCTCAACTCAGATATAGTCGGAAGGCGACCGCCGATCGATTTGCAGTATCTTGCCGCTTCGTGCCAGTGCATGTGGTTGTTTGTGAGCTTTGACCACTTTCCGTCATCCTCCCACAAAGAGGAATCAAATCTTTTCAGGCAGCCGGAAAAGCACACAAAAATGATTGACAGCAATATCAGTTTTTTCATTACCACACTCCAAGCTTAAGCAATTTAAACATCATCTTCTTACAACACCCCGATTTTCCAGTCAATTTTTTTGTCTGGTTTTTGAAATATTTCCTGATAATATACATCCGGTTTGTTTTTTAGGAGCGGAAAAATGTCACGCAGTATATCTCTCAAAGGGGTCAGACATCACAATCTGAAGAATTTTGATCTTTATTTTTTCAGCTCATCACTTGATCTTTTTCCCGTCTTCATATCTTTTGGATTCTCAAGTCGTGGCATTTACTCCTCAAACGGGCAAACGCCCTCCTCTTTGCAGTAGCAGTCCATATCTCTCAGTATTAAAGGGGTGCTGCCTTTCTTCTGATAAAGAATCCATTTATTCTCAAATTCTGCAAAACCATAAGGAAATCTTGTTGTTCCGTCATCGTAACTTCCATCGTTATCCATTTTCTTCATGCAGTATTTTTTCTTCTTATCTATCCTATAATAACACAGTAGTCCGCCTGGATAATATCCATCAGAAGTTATTTCTTCAAAAAGAAGAATATCCCCCTTGAACTGTAAGGCCGCCAAAGAGAATTTATTTTTTACTGTTGCTTCTGTAAAATCTGTTATCAGATCTTTATAAGAAAAAAGGGCATCTTTAAGTTCCAGATATACAAGTTTGCTGATATTTGAGTTGTATATAAACTGTTTTTCGTTTTTCTGATTTATTCTTATTCCTCTAACTTCTTCTCCATCTCTATTAACTTTTTTACACTCAGAAAGATTCTTGGGGGTTTTAGTCAGATCACATATCCATCCGTTCACATTGTCATCAACAAGCACCAGCGTGTTTCCAACAATTCCAGGCTCCCATCCAGTCCCTTCACCCAGAGATGTCCATTTCCATTCCCCTACTTTCGCATAAGACATTTTTTTGCTGCCCGGTTCACTTATGTTGGCAAATGCCCATTTATCATTCAGAGCGGGTTCATAAGGAAGCTGTTTTACCTTCTTGTTGTAGATAAGCTCCATTTTTCCGTCATCACTGATATACGCCATGAAAATATTGCTGTTATTCAGATCAAGACTCCTTGCATCAGCTATCAGACCTATCCTTTTTCCTTTATAATATGCCTGCTCCTGACCTCTCGCCGGAATTATGAAATTATATTGTTTCGTTTCAATATTATAGGACACATATTTCAACTTGACGGGCCAGTCTTTTATTAAAGGTTTTGCGGGAGAAAGATAAAACCCTATCTTCCCGTCACTCATATTCCATGATTTAACAACACCCATTGTGCCATCAGTACCCCAATAAAGAGGATTTATTATCAAATCGCACTTATGCATTGGAACAAGAATTTCACCCTCAAACACTAATTCCTTATCAGCTTCTTCCTTGTTCATAGGTTTCAGACTTTCCATCACGCACGGATATCCGCAACAGTCATATTGCGGCATCTGAGTGCATAGTGCCTGATTCTGCTCTTTCCAGAGATTGCTCATACACTGAGGGTCTTTTTCAGTCGCTTCATTGCAGTCAGGACGGCAGAATGTGATGTTGCCGTCTTTGTCATAATACGGGAACGGGGCATCAATCAGCGGAGGAAGACATTCTGCTTCTGAATCAGCATCAGAGATGTCATCCGACTCCGTTAAAACTCCGTCG
>JAGOEX010000098.1 GCA_017997475.1 bacterium | reverse complement strand
AACAATGATGATATTTTTAAAAGGATGAAAACCGTTGAAATAAAATTGCTCGAAACGGACAGTAAAATTGAAAAAGTTTTGTCAGCACTTGAATCAAAACAAATTCAACCCAAACAAGGTGTTTTTTTTGACGGACAAATATTTGACGCACACAAATTCATTTCAGATATTGTTCGTTCAGCGGAGAAATCAATCATCCTAATTGATAATTTCGTTGATGATACAGTTTTAACACTGTTTTCCAAACGGAGACAAGGAGTTGCACTCAAAATTCTCACAAAAAATCTTTCAAAACAACTCATCCTCGACACCCGGAAATTCAATGAACAGTTCCCTCCCGCAGAAATCAAGGAATTCAGTTATTCCCATGATCGTTTCATGATAATTGACGGTAAAGACCTTTATCTTTTCGGCGCATCATTGAAAGATCTCGGCAAAAAATGGTTCGGATTTGCAAGAATGGATGTAGGAGTCGCGGAGGTACTTACTAAATTAGGCCGCTTAAAATGATCTGCAACCGTTTTTGGCAAGGCCACCTAAGGGGTCGCCATAACTCATATTTTTGTTGTAAAACTGCATCCACAAGGGTCGCATCCACAAGGGTCGGGTCGCCATAACTACATATTTTTGTTGTAAAACTGTGCTTAACACACTGAATCCATTCCGCTTTTCTTTAGTTTTCTGTTGACTTAAATAATCGGCTCAGTTTTCTTGAGATTTTATTAGCAATTAGATATATTGGCTTGGAGCGTTGAATAATGAATGCTGTAATTATTTCAGGGAGCACAAAATGACAAAAATCGTGGAAGATGTTAGGACTGGATTTATTGATCAGATAAAAAGGATTATCGAGGAAGCACGGCTTAATGCCGTCAAATCAGTGGATTTCCACAGAGTTTTAATGTATTGGAATATTGGCAGATCAATAATCGAAGAAGAACAGCAGGGAAAAGATCGCGCTGAATATGGAAAATATTTAATAAAGAACCTTTCAAAAAAACTGGAGCCGGAATACGGAACTGGGTTTTCAATTCGGCAGCTTGAGCGCTGTCGCCAGTTTTACAAAGAATTTCCAATTGCGTCCGCACTGCGGTCGCAATTCAATTGGACACATTACAAACTGCTTCTTCCTCTGGAAAATAATGGAAAACGGGAATATTATATCGCTGAAACGATCAAAAACAGTTGGAATTCCCGTCAACTTGAACGACAGATAAACAGTCACTTATATGAAAGACTTCTCTTGAGTAATGATAAAGAGCGGGTTCTGGCAGTTGCAAACGGCGAACAGCAGCCGGAAAAAGCGACTGAAATCATAAAAGATCCCATTTATCTTGAATTTCTGGGACTGAAAAGAGAATCGTCCTATTATGAAAAAGATGTTGAAAGGGCAATAATTACAAATATGCAGGAGTTTCTTCTTGAGCTCGGGAACGGTTTTTCATTTGTTGCAAGACAGAAAAGAATTCACCTCGATGGCGATGATTTTTTTATTGATCTGGTATTTTATAACCGGCTGCTGCGATGTTTTGTTATTCTTGAACTCAAAACACATAAACTGACTCATCAGGATCTTGGACAGCTTCAGATGTATGTGAATTATTATGATCGAACTCAGAAGCTGCCTGATGAAAATCCGACGATAGGCATTCTTCTTTCTGCTGGAAAAAACGATGCAGTAGTGAGATACACTCTTCCCGAAAACAACAGAACAATTCTTGCAAGTCAGTATGATCTTTATCTCCCGAGCGAAGAATCACTGAAAAACGAAATGACTAAAACATTGGAAAACCGCAAAAGAAGGAATGCTCCACCTCAATCATAAAACCGACCGCATTTTTTCTAATTATTCCTTATTCTCTTGTTAAAATATTGTATTATTTACTATATCTGATAAATATTTGTGAATTGTTTGATTATTGCCGGGTGAGAAAATGAGTGAAAAACCGAAAAAGTTCATATTTACGGGTGGCGGAAGCGGCGGTCATGTGAGTCCTGCTCTTGCTGTTGCTGCTGAACTGAAAAAAAAATATCCTTCTTCAAACATTCTTTATGTCGGTGTGAAGAACAAGGCGGAAGGGCTGATGGTGCCGAAAGCGGGGATACCGCTGAAGTTCGTCAACAGCGCCCCTTTCCCGGGAAAATCTCCGGTGGCGGTCGTTAAATTCGTAATTGCGATGGTGCTCGGGATAATAAAGGCAAAGCTCATTCTCTTAACATTCAGGCCCGATGTGGTTTTTGCAACAGGCGGATATGTCAGTGCCCCGATAGTTTTCACTGCATGGATGCTCAGAAAGTTCACTTTCGGACTTTTTAAGACTAAAATTCTCATTCATGAATCAAATGTCCATCCGGGAAAAATGAACAAGTGGGCGGCTTCTGCGGCCGATGAAGTGGCGGTCTCTTTCAATGAAACGATCAAATGCCTGCCGAAAGGAAAAGGTTTCTTTTCGGGCTACCCTGTCAGAAGCACGATCGCTGCAGGAGACAAGGATTCTGCAAGACATGAACTCGGCATACCTGAAAATGCTTTTGTTGTTTTCGCGTTCGGCGGATCTCAGGGTGCAAGGGCGATTAACCGTGCTCTTGCCGATGCGGCGGCAGAACTTTTGAAAGAGCCAGACATTTACATAGTTCACGGAACCGGAAAACCGTTCGGTGAAAATTATGAATATCACGGATTCAATGATGTTCAGTCCATTCTGAAAGAGAAACACCCGCAACTGCTTAATGAAAAAAGATATATGATCAAGGACTTTATAGACAACATGGGTCTTTATTATGCGGCAAGCGATCTTCTTGTAATAAGAGCGGGAGCCGGCTCCATCATGGAAGTGTGCCGTCAGGGTAAACCTTCGATTATAATTCCTATCAGCGGAATATACAGCGATCACCAGACAGGGAATGCGAGATATATCGAAAGGGCCGGTGCGGCAAAGGTTATTTATGAAAAAACAGATCCGGTGAACGGAATAAACACCCCTTTTGTAGACAGTGCTGAACTTGCGGAAACTGTTAATGACCTGAAGCCGGATCAGTTTAAGCTTTATGCGATGTCAAAGACTGCAACAACGATATTTCCGGGAAATCCTGCTGAAATAATAGTTGATCATATCCTCTATTTCTGCGGGATCGGTGAAAAACCCGGAGCTGTCGAAGGGGTGACATATCAGCAGGATAGAATTCTCGGGCTTGGTTCAGTTGCACTTGAGCAGTTCATGAAAAATATTAAAAACGGTACCGAAAAAAAGCTCGATTCTGATGAAATGCGGCTTCTGAAAAACAAAATTGATTCATATCTTTCAAGCGGAAGCGTGATCCTCAAAGCAAGAGGACTTAGAATTTCAGGTCTTGCGGATTATTGCGAAATGCTCCCTCTTGTTGTGAAGTCAGCAACAGGCGTTAATGAAAAGCCGTTCGTGAGAAGAGATGCGTTTGACGCACTTTCAAAGCTCACTTCATGCAACAGAGATATGAGACACGAAATATTCAGTGCCGTCATGACCGGCCTTGACGATAAGTATTACGAAGCTAGATTTGCTGCCGCAAGATGTATTCCTGTGTTTTTAAAGCAGTACGGACTTCAAAGCGAAGAAACTGAAAAACTGCTTGAAAAACTTTATGCCAATTTTGATCACAGGTGTTTTGAAGTAAGAGTTGAATCGATCCTTGCGGTTTCGTGGATTGAAAATGACGGAGCAAGGGTTTTAAAACAGTTTAGCAGATGCTATTTCGACAAAGTATGGAAGGTGAGGGAAGCGATTTATAAAGGTATGGGAAAACTTGTGGAAAGGCATGTTATAGATCCGGACACAGCACTGAAGGAAATGGACAGCATCCTCATCACAAGCAACGGATATCTGACAGAATATGAGCTCAAGAAGCAGTACAACAAGAGCCGTTCAGTAATTTCAAAGGAGGTCGGAAAATGATATACAACATCTTTCAGTCGTTTTTTGAAACTGGCGGACTTGCAGTTTTTAAATATATCACTTCCCGGACTCTGATCTCATTTGTTACCGCATTTTTTCTGACTCTGTTAATAGGCAGACCTTTGATAATTCTCTTATACAAAAAGGGTTTCCGTTCTTTTGAACGGTCTTACGGCGACATAAATGCTCAGTCAAAGAAAGGGACTCCGATGATGGGCGGGATAATTATGTTCATAACCGGGATCGGGAGCGCTGTGCTCTGGTGCGACCTGACGAATCCGTTTATTCTGATGCTCCTTGCGAGTGCCGTGTGGTTCGGACTTTTCGGCGGAATTGACGATTATCTGAAAATAAAGAACAAAAATCCCGATGAAGGTCTTTCAAGGGCGGTGAAATTTACGATCCAGATCATGTTCGGTGTCGCTTTGGCGATATTTGTACTTGCACCGGCGGTTACGCCTCTACCTTTGAATCTTGCGGATTCGTTCCAGATCCCTTTCTACAAGGGGATACTGTTCAATTCGGTGATATTTACAGCTCTGTGGATAGTTTTCATAATTGTTTATTCAGCGAATGCTGTGAACTTTGCAGACGGAATGGATGGACTGGCTGTTGTCCCTTCTATCTTCATTTTCATTGTGATCGGTGTTTTTTCTTATATCATCGGAAATGTGATACATGCTCAGCACCTTCTTTATCATTACATTCCCGGGTCTGGAGAAATTGCAGTATTTTGCGGAGCTATAATTGGAGCAGGTCTTGGATTTTTATGGTTCAACACTCATCCTGCCGAAGTTTTCATGGGTGACATGGGAAGTCTTTTCCTTGGCGGAACAATGGGAACAGCGGCAGTTCTGATAAGGCAGGAAGTGGTTTATATCATTGCCGGAGCCATATTTGTGATAGAGATAACTTCGACATTCGTTCAGGAGAATATCGGTTTTAAAATGTACCGCCGGATTCTTTTCAGAGCACCGCTCCACCACCATTTTCATCATCAGGGAATGGCTGAAGCCAAGATCGTTTCAAGGTTCTGGATCATTTCGGCCATCATGGCGGCGATAGCAATAATTACAATAAAATTCAGATAGTTATATGCCAAAAAAACAGAAGATGTATTTCAATGCAGATGACTGCAGATTCTGCAACGGAATGTGCTGCAGGTATGTTCTCATTGACATTCAAAAGGAGCCGAGATCAAAAAAAAGTTTTGACGAACTTGTCTGGTGGCTTTTCAACCCGAACATAAAAATCTTAAAGAACGGTCGCGACTGGTCAATTCTTGTCATGGGTAAATGCGAAAACCTTGATGGATTCAACAAATGCGCTATTTATGAACACCGTCCTGATCCATGCCGGGATTATCCATATCCGGTTGAGGAAGGATGTCATTTCAACGATATCCGTAATCTTGACGGCATAATTTTCAACAACGCAAAAGAACTTCTTGAATATCTTGCCAAAACCAGAAAAAAAGAGTGGGCAAAAATTTGGCTGGAAAATATTTCGTAAAGATTTGCACCTATAAACTTTTAAAGATGCAGAAAATAAGTATAATGCACCTATAAAGGTTTCCGGTTTTTTATAAAAACGGTTCCGGAGGTTGAAGATGCGGAAAGAGGAATTGCTTGAAATAATTAGCAACGGTGAGAATTCGAGCGTGGAATTTAAGCTTGATGAGATCAGGCCTGAACAGCTTGCAAAAGAGATAGTCGCCCTTGCAAATTTTCATGGCGGTAAAATCTTTATAGGTGTTGCAGATAATGGAGAAATAGAAGGAATTAAAAGAAAAAATATTGAAGAATGGGTTATGGATACAGTTTTTGGAAGATATGTTCATCCGGTAATAATTCCTTTTTATGAAGAAATTGAACTTGATGGAAGGAAGGTTGCTGTTGTTTCTTTTCCTTCAGGGATCTCAAAGCCTTATGTTGTCAGAAACAATGGTCGTGAAGATGTGTACATTAGAATAGGGAGCACATCGCGGCTTGCAACAAGAGAACAGCAGGCACAACTTTATTCTGTTGGAGGAATGCTCCACACTGAGGTAATGCCGGTTCCCGGAACTTCTTTAAGCTCTCTTGATCATGTCCGGCTTGAAAATTATATTTACGATATACTTGGCGAGCCTTCTTCTATTATATCGAAGGAAGAGTGGATCGATCGTTTGAGCGGACTTGGTTTTATTATAAAGAGTGATGACGGCAGAATTCTTTCAACGGTTGCAGGACTGCTTCTTTTTGGAATAAATCCGAGGCGTTATTTAAAGAATGCAGGGTTGCGTGTTATGGTTTTCCCGGGCGGAGATAAAGAGTATAGAGCTCTTCTTGATGAAATTATTGACAGTCCGCTTGTAGGAAGATGGAAAGTTTCATCAGGCGTTAAAGAGCTGATCGATGCCGGGCTTATTGAAAAATTTATTTTTGCTTTATCCCCTTTTATTTCTGAAGAATCTGACAAAATTGACAACAACCTCAGGCGTGAAAAAAAATTCATTTATCCTGTTGAAGCTATCCGGGAAACAGTTGTCAATGCTTTCGCTCACAGAGACTGGACCCGTTTTGCAGATGTTGAAGTTGCCGGCTATTCAGACCGTCTTGAAGTGATAAGCCCCGGGGCATTTCAAAATTCAATGACGATCGAAAAAATGATAGCGGGACAGAGGTGTGCAAGAAACCCTGTAATTGTTGAGGTGTTGAGAGATTACGGTTATGTTGATGCACGGGGAATGGGGATCAGGACAAAAGTAATACCGTTAATGAAAAAGTTCTTAAACAAAGATCCGGTTTTTAAAGCGACAGAGGATTATGTTTCAGTTACACTTCCAAATTCAGAAACAGGTTTTGTAAAAGAGGTGCGGACAGAATATAATGTGTCCACAAATGCATCAATAAATGCACTAATAAATGCGCCTTTAACCCGGCTTCAGAAAGAAATTCTTGAAATCATCAGGAACAATGAATTTGTTACTTATGAAGAGATCGCAGATGTTACAAAAAGGGATCGCAGTACTGTCATGAGGAATGTGCAAAAGCTTAAAGGTTTGAATTTAATAAAGAGATCCGGTTCAAGAAAAACAGGCAGATGGATAATTTTATTTTGAGGTATAAACGATGAAAAACATTTTAATTCCGCTCACGATTTTTATTGTCATTTTCATCTCTTCCTGCGGCGGGGAGGAGGAGACAAGTGATGTGATAAACTGCGTTGACAAGTACGACTGTCCGGGGACAATGCAGTGCATTGACGGGGTGTGCAGTGATAAGTGTGTTGACAATTCCGACTGCCCGATGAATCTCTATTGCTATGACGGAGAATGCAAGGAAAAACAGGTGGTTGATAAAGATGAAAACATACCTGATGAAATGGTCGTTGCTGATGAAAACGAAGTTGTTCCTGATGAATCTGAAGAGCCGGATAACGAAGTGAATGATGAAGATTCAACTGATAAACCGATTCCCTGTACAGAACATGAAAACTGCCCTGAAGATAAATACTGCTTCAAGAATTACTGCATAAATCCTTTTTTAAATAAGTGGAAGATCGGACTTATTGATCTGTGTGTCAACGATGAGAACGGGGAAGGGGATAACTGGGACCCTTCAATTTCGTTCAAGCCCGAGCCGGAGCCATATGTCGTTGCATATTTCAATGATAAGCAGATCTTCCAGACAACTCCGCCTGATGATTCCCACTGTGCAGCTTACACCGACACTTTTGAGACATTTCTCATTTCCGGAGATGTACTGAAATTCGATGTCTATGACGAAGATGACGGACTTGATGTTTTTACGGGAGACGACCATATTGACACGATAACGGTTACTCCGATCCTTGTTGAATACCTGAGAAACGGAAGTTATTCAGCAACCGGCATGAACAACATGAAAACCTTCAATTTTGTCATCACTTCGGTTAATGAGTAGAAATCTACAGCACTGAACAACCGCAACCCGAATTACTATCTTTTTTACTGATTTCTGTGTCATCATCTGTTGCCGGAATTGAGTCTGTATCTGTGTCTGTTTCCGGCTGTTCATCTGTTGTTTCCGGTGTTCCGCCACATTCTGAAAGATCAACATCTTCCTGTTTTTCGACACAGCCAGAATCAGAATAAGTCAGTTTAACGGGATATCCCATATTTGCCCAGAAAGACGGATATCCCTCAGCACTGATCATTGCGTTTAATTCAAAAACCTCGTTTTTAGGTGTTGTGTCTTTTACTTTGGTTCTGAATCTGACAAAAATAGTGTCACAATCTGATGCAGATAAATAATCATAATTATAATTACATGGTTTCATTGTTTCAGCAACCTGAACCCCGTTCTCAAGTGGAAATCCGGTGTTTTCGAGATCAGGAACCGGAATCCAGTTGTCAGCAATGCGTTTTCCTTTTATTATGCTGAATTTGTTGGCAATTTCAGTTGAGTCCGGAACATATTCCATGAATAGAGGAATCAAAGTCTGGACACTTACAGGAGGAGAAGCTTTTTCCCCCCAGTTCTGCAAACGGATTACAAAAGTATATTCCAGCTCTCCGTAACACCAGTTTCCGTTCAGAGAATACGGGCTAAGAGGAGTGTCTGCCGGAGTGCAGGCGACCATTTCAGGTTGACTTGGAATATGAAAATCCGGAGTCGCATCAGCCAGATCTGTTGAAATAATAAGCATATTTGTGAAAATTCTGTCCTGATTTGCTCCAATCCTCATGCTAATTTCTGTTCCTCCTTCATTAAAATGAGCTGCGAAAGATCCATCTGTGGCTGAATTCATAATAAATGTGTCAACATCCATTGAATATTCGACATTTTCAGGATCAGGATTCTCCGGGGTTCCGCCAATACATAGCGGCTCTAAATCTGCCCAGCCGTAAACGGAGGAAATGGAATTAAAGACATCAGTTTCAGGATTACAGACATTACTTAAAAAAATCCAATCTTCCTGATCACCTTTAACCGCCAGTTCTTTAGAAACAACCGGCCCAACTTGATCATTATCCGGTTTTCCGCCATGGCTTAAAAGAGTCAGTTCTGTTTCAGGATCTGAAGTAAACTCAAAACCAGAAACATAAGTTTCAGCTGTTTCATTTTTATAGGAATTAAACCCGTCGTAAACATAAATTCCACGAGGTCTTGTTTCAACTGACCGGTATATTAAAATTATCGCCCAACCCGAAACCAGTTCTCCGTTTTCTAAATAAATCTGATCATTTGCACAATTAAAATCGGTTATTTTATAGTTCCCGTACAGTGAATATCCGTCATATCCAAGCCCCGATTCACGCCCTTTTTCGTGAAGCACTTTAAAAAAGTCCGTAACATCAATTCTGTAAGTGAAATATGCTTTTCCTGAATCTTCCTCAATAAACGAATCAAATTCAAATCCCTGAGGTTCAGTCACTTTGTGTCCATTTGCAGTTATGGTTTGTGTTTCCTGAATATTTCCATCAGTGGACTCAAAGTTTAAAACTACTTGATTATCAGCTATTTCATCAATCTTATTAATCGGTTGAGCGCCCGTCCAGATTAGAAATGCTTTTTGAATGAAAGCATCGCTTGGAACATGCTCTACCCCAAGAGTATATGTGCTTCCCTCTGTTTCATCCTTACATGTTTTCTCATCAGCCAGCATGCTCTTGAACATCACATGATAATTATAACCCTTTTTATAGTCCTCCCATTTAAGCATCTGCCCTTTATAAACTGAAACATC
>JAGOEX010000097.1 GCA_017997475.1 bacterium | reverse complement strand
TCTTCATACACAGCATTCAGATTCGGCTTCATCATGACAAGAGAGCTGAGTCTGTCAATATCCTCGTTTGTGACCGCCTGTTTCACCATCCGGTCAACATCAGGCGGAACAGTTTTAACGCCAAGCTTGTTGAGCCGGTCAATTACATTTGAAGCTCCGCTTTCCATAGCCCACGATATTATTGTGCTTCCCGTTGAATCTTTTATTCCGAGGTTGACCCCGCTTTTTACAAACTGATCAAAGACATCCCACGCCTCTTTCTGTGCAGCATGCCACAAAATCGTTCTCCCCTTATCAAATGTGATATTAAGGTCGGATTTATTCCTTGCGACAAGAGACGCTATCCAAGTATCGTTCTTTTCAACAGCGACATACATCAGGGTTCCGGCCTCAACAGAAGAAAATTTCGCGCCTCTTCCGAAAAGATACCCTGCGAGCTCCCTGTTACCGCTCAATGCAGCAATAAGAAGAGGGCTTAACCCTGAAGCATCATGGTAATTTACACTTGCACCCTTTTCCAGAAGCTCCTTGACAAGCTTCTGCTTTCCTTCTTTTGCCGCCTGGATAAGTTCGTTATTAATCTCTTCAAGACTTTTTATTACCGGTGTAAGCGAAACACTCCTCTTTGCAGTTTCGTTCTGTCTGATCTCAAACGATTCATCTTTTGTCGTGTAACCTTTCAGTTCAAAACGGACAGTATGCATACCGGGATTGAGGTCTTTTACTTTACAGGGAACAACGCATGATGCAGAATTCTGTGAACCGATGTCAACTGTCGCCCTGACTCCGCTGTGGCTTGATGTGAATTCAACTCCGCCGGGAAGTATTTTTGGCGGTATCGGAATAAGCATCGGCTCAACAGGAACAACATATTCCTTTTTTGGCGCCTCTTTGAAATTTTCAGCTTTATATTTTTCAAGTGCTTCATTTTTCTCAACAAGAACCTGCTGTTCTATCTTCTTGCCGTGAATTATTGAAACAACTGTCTCCAGCGCTCTTTTCATTCCCGCAGCAGTTCCGTTGAAATCTGTGGCCCCTGCTTCAACCTTTCTTTTCCCGTCAACATAAATGTAGTTAACTGTCAGGGTGAATATACCGGCGAAATATTCAACAGCAGGGACAACTATAACATCCGCCTTGAATGCTTTACCTATTTCTATCTGGCAATCCATCTGAGAACATGCTGTCCACTCCTTTGACCGTTTTCTGGCATCAGTCACGGCAGCGTCTGCAATAACCGTATATTTTCCCACACTGCTTAAAAGCTTGATGACATATTCCTTAGACCCTTTTATGACATCAGGGTGTATCTTCCCCGTCTTGTCGGCTATATCCATCACCACAAGAGTTTCAGCGAACATGCTCAGAGAAGCAAAAGCGACAAACAGAAAAACAAAACCTTTGAACCGTTTAGAGAACCTCATATTTTTCCTCCGATCACGACACATTATCGGATTAAATATACTATAAAGTCATATCTATTCAATAAAATTCTTATCAGGACGCAATTGTATGTTTTTTTATAAGCCGGATAAGAAATTCATAGTCAACCGGCTTGACAGCATGATCATCAAAATCCTGTGAAAGAAATTCACTTTCATTTCCTGTTGAAAAATAGGCGGTCAATGCCACAATAGGCGTTCTTTTCACCTTGTTCTCCTCAATTTTTCTCATCTTGGCAGCTGTTTCGATACCATCCATTCCTGGAAGCTGTATATCCATAAGAACGATATCAAGATCGTCTTGCTCGCTGAAATATTTGACGGCTTCAAACCCATCCGAAACACAGACTGTTGTTATTCCCCTGAGTTCAAGCATTTTTGACAGTACCATCTGATTTA
Source organism: bacterium (assembly GCA_017997475.1). GTDB lineage: Bacteria > UBP6 > UBA1177 > UBA1177 > UBA1177 > JAGOEX01. The sequence continues at coordinate 7,922 of JAGOEX010000097.1, read as the reverse complement.
TCCTGTCATCTTCGACAATAAGGACCTTTATCTTCCTGGTCATAAAAATAATCTCCGAAAATACAAACGAAGTATAGCATTTATCAAAAATACAGGCAAGATAATTACTTGCTTGATTTTAAAAAAATATTAAGTTAGCATCAGTTGTATTAATTGTGTGTCTTACAGTAATGAAAAAGGTTTTTCTGCTTATATACATTTTTCTGTTTTCGACAATAAGTGCGGAAATCAATGGTCCGTTCAAAAATCTCATACATAGAAGCTGGGGATCAGATGAAGGACTTCCGCAAAACTCAATTTACACTATCTTTCAGGATTCGAAAGGATTTGTCTGGATAGGAACCGCTGAAGGTCTTGTACAATTTGACGGATCGTCATTCAAGCTTTATGACAAATATGCGTCTTCCGCATTTAAAAGCAATGTCATACTTGCAATATACGAATCTGATGACAAGTGTCTTTACATCGGACTTCGCAACGGCGGTCTTGTAAAAAAATGCGGCGAAAATTTCAAACAGTTTTCTGTAGATGAAGGGCTTACATCCAATACGGTAACTTCCATTGTACGGTCCGGCGACAAGCTTTATCTTGGAACATTCGGTGGAAAAATATCGGTAATGCAGGGCGATTTGATAATACCTTTTCCAAAAAACAGCTTCATTCCGGATTCGTTCATACACGACATGGCCGTATCTTCCGACGGAGTGCTTCATGTTGCTACAGATGACGGACTGTACGCTATAAATAAAGATAAGGTGACCCGTTTCGGAATTGATGAAGGACTTCCTGAACAGAAGATCCGCAACATATTTTTTGATTCCGGAAAAAATCTCTGGGTCGGCACAAGTGACTCAGGTATAGCCGTTTTCCGTAACGATGGAGTTACCGTCTACAATAAAAAGAACGGTCTTGCTTCAGACAGAGTTTTTGCAATTTCTGAAGATAGCGAAGGAAAAATATGGGTAGGAACGGTCGGAGGAGGCATCTCCGTTATTGACAAAGGCAAGATCTCCAACTTCAGCAAAGATGACGGTCTCACTTCAGATATTGTCAGAGTCCTTTTCAAAGACAGAGAGAACAACATGTGGGCCGGAACATTCGGCGGCGGTTTGAATCTTTTCAGAAAAGGTGTTTTCAGTTCAATATCATCAAATAACGGTCTGAGCGACAATGTAATATTCGCCCTTCTTGAAAGTTCAAACGGTGACATTTATGCAGGAACATACGGAAAAGGTCTCAACATCATCAGTCCTGACGGAACTGTAAAAATATTTAACTCCTCAAACGGTCTTTCGGGCGACATTCCTGGAGCCATTCACGAAGACCGCAGCGGCAGGATCTGGGTGGGTTCATACGGAACAGGTCTTGACATCATTGAAAAGAACGGAAAAATATCGCATTTCGGTCATAAGGACGGGCTTGAAATGAACACTATTGTCTCAATATTTGAAGACAGTAACGGAACAGTGTTTCTGGGCGGATTTGACAACTCTTTGACTTTATTCAAGAACGGGGCTTTTCATTCTTTTTCAAAAGAGGGGCTGCTTAAGAACAGAACGGTATGGGCAATAACACAGGGGATCGACGGATCAATACTTCTCGGAACTGACGGAGCAGGTATAGTTAAAATGAAAGATAACGAGTTCACTGTTCTGGACAGGGAAAGCGGACTCAGCGACAACAAGATCACTGCAATACACAAAGATAGTGAAAACATTATCTGGGCTGGTACTTACGACAACGGCATAAACATAATCACTCCTGAGGGAAAGATATCTCATGTAAAAAAAGAGGACGGGTTATTTGATGATACAATATACTCCCTTGTCGAAGATGACGAAGAAAATCTCTGGATGAGTTCCAATAAAGGCCTTTTCTATGTTGCAAAACAGGATTTGCTTGATCTTGCCGAAAAGAAAATTTCCTCTGTAAGATCAAAAGTTTTTTCATGGAAGGACGGTATGCCTTCAAATGAATGCAACGGCGGATTCCAGAAAGCCGGAATAAAAACCCGCGACGGACGGCTGATGTTCCCTACGATCAAGGGAATCGCCATCATGGACCCGTCAATTAAAAAGGAGATGCCGTTTATTCCGCATCCTGTAATAACTTCTGTAACGGTTGACGGAAAAAGAGTGGAAAATGTTTCACGCATAGTCCTTGAGCCGGGAGTTTCCAAAATAAGGATGGAATATACAGCCCCTTTTTTTTCAACTCCCCAGAAAATAGAGTTCAGATACAAACTTTCCGGGTTTGACAAGAATTGGATATATGCAGGAAAGTCGAGGTTTGCGGAATACATGAACCTTAACCCCGGAGAGTATGTTTTTGAAGTGAGTGTGTCTGATATGGACGGCAACTGGAATGAAGGAACGGAAAAGATCTCAATAATTCAGGAACCTGCATTCCACCAGCACATGCTGTTCAGATTACTGATGCTGCTCATTGCAGGTGTTCTTATCTACATCCCGGTAAACAGAAAGATCAGGAGAATGAAAATAAAGAATGAGGAGCTTAGTGACAGAATAACCGAGACAGAAGAGGAGATCAAGCAGATAAGCGAGGAGCTCGAATCAAAATATGCTTCAAGCAGTCTGAACGAAGAAGACATGAATTTTTATAAAGAGACTCTTGAAAAATATATGAAAAGTGAAAAACCCTATCTTGACAACGAACTCAGCATCAGAAAACTCGCTCAGCAGCTTGAAATGCAGCCGCATCACCTTTCACAGGTCATCAACAGCGGATTTGACAACAATTTCTATACATATATCAACAACTACCGGATAAATGAAGTTATAGACCTGATGAAGGATCCTAAAAGAAAGCACCACACGATCCTTGCCATCGCCTATGATTCCGGATTCAAATCAAAATCATCGTTCAACACAATATTCAAAAAAATGACAGGAAAAACCCCGAGCGAATTCAGGGATGAACTGGACGGAAAATCCTGATATCAGTTGATTTGGGAACAATTTCAGATTTTCTTCATCTGATTAATTTGCTTTATTATTTTTCTTGAAGACTGGATAGATTGATCAGCTAAGAATCCATGATAACTGTCAGAAAAAACATAGTCAGCAGTTACACGTCTTTGCTTAAGTCTGTAAAGATCATCAGCAATCTTTTTTTCATTTGTTGAATTTCGAGATCTATAAAATTCAATTAAAGCTTTATGTACATTTTTTTCTGGTTTCTCATAATTTAAAGAAGTCAAAGCATATTCTAAAGATACCTGATAGGCAGCATAGTAAGCTCTACTTGTCGCTGACCTAAGAGCTGCATCAGGAAATCCAGAATCATTTGCTTTTTTAAAAAGAAAATCTGAGATATTTAGAAAATCTTGCCAATTAAATGTCATTTATAAGAAATATCGTAGTTAAATAAATTTCTAAACTGTTCGCTTTGGCGCAAATGCCACTCATGATCGATTTCATCAACTATTGCCATCGTTCTTTCAACAGAAAGATTGGAATACACAGTAAGAAAAATTCCGTCTTCATCCCCTTCTTCCGGATCATTTGGAATCTCCAGAGTGTAATCATCAATATTTCCACATTTTTCTTTTATTTTCAGTAAACCAATCACAAGCGTCCACAACATTTCAGTTTTTTCGAATTTTGAAAGAATCAGATTTATATCTTTATTTTTTAAACCGATTTCAAAAAACATCTGCTTCAAAAGAGTATCAATACCGATGTCCACTGTGTCTTTAATTTTCTCATTTAACACATTTATGATTTTATTAGTAAACTCGTTTCCAAGTTCATTTGATTCTTCTAAAAAAGAATCTGTTTTGTATTTAGAGATATCAGGATGAGTTTCATTTAAAGTAGATTCCGGTTCACTAAATGAAAAATCCAAGAACAAGGGATCAGTGTTTTGTTCAATATTATTAAGAAAATTCATATTTTTTGCCCTTCCCACATTTTTTCAAAATCCTCTACTATCTTTTTAGAATGTTCCATGCTTTCACGCCACTTTAAAAGATTCTTTTCAACTGCATTCTTTTTCTCCTCAACTTTAAGGTCTTCAGGAACTTCAAAATGGAAATTAAAAGTTAATGCAAGTAAATCTTTGGGCGGATTGTCTTTTGTTTTCCGTGGCTTGATATCAAGTTTAAGCCGCATTTCTTTAAAATCTTTTGAGCAATAAAATCCGAATTTTGAATCAGGAGTATGAAAATGTTCTTTTACTACAGTATTTTCAGAACATATAAAAAAATTGCGACTCTTTTCAATATATTTTTCATTATCTGAAAACTCAAAAAGGTATGTTACATTTGCGCCAACAGCAGAATATTCAATGTTTAAAAGGTTTTTAACAATTTCACCGACAACCCTTTTAATTATGCTCTCATTTGTTTTATAATCATCTGATTTGAGAACGACTTGAACTCTTTGAGGCAAAACCAACAAATCAAATAAGCTTGTTGATACAGTTGAAAGCTGTGGAGCAAATATTTGCTTGTCAATATTTTCAGAGAACTCCTCTTTTTTTATTATTTCTTTTTCAGCCAACCATATTTGATTAAAAAGAGTTGGCATAATATTCTTCCCCAAAACAACAACACTCTCGTTTTCTTTTATTGCTTTCATTCTTTCACTCTCCAAAACAAGTTGAAGTTAAATAACACAGCCATATATTATAGTCAATTTTCTTTAAACTGCACCCATTTTTTCTTTTTTTCAATCTCAGATAATTTTCAGCAGTTCCAGCGGATGCTCTATCAACAGATCGGCTCCCGCATTTTCAAGGTCTTTTTTATTGCCGAATCCCCAGAGACATCCGACTGCAAAAACCCCTGCATTCTTGCCGGTTAATATATCAGCTGTCATGTCGCCGACAAAAATTGTTTCTGTGAGAGGAATCCCTGTAATTTCAGCTATTTCAAAAACACCGGCAGGGTCTGGCTTCAACGGAGTATGCGGTCTGTCACCTATCACCGCTTCAAACCTATGGTCCACAAGAGCTATTTGAGCGTTAACAACTGCATAATCATGCTCCTTGTTGGTAAGTATGGAAATCTTTATCCCTTTTGAAACAAGCACTTTGAGCAGTTCGTCAACACCTTCATAGGTTTTTATCGTTGAGACATCCTCGCTTTTATATTTTTCAAGCACTTTTGAAAGAACATCTGTTATTACAACTTCATCGGTTCCCGCAGGAAGTGCCCTCGTTACGCACTGCTTCATTCCGTCACCGACAAAATTAAAAAATTCGTCGAATTTTCTTTCAGGATATCCTTCGCTTTTAAGAACGGAGTTGTTACACTTGACTATCATTTCCATTGTGTTGAGCAAAGTTCCGTCCATATCAAATATCACCGATCTTACTTTCATTATTAGTTCTCCATTTTACGGATGTTTTTCAGTTTACGAGAAATTCCCAGAGCGGTCCCCGTTTGCCGCGGCTTTTCATTTTTTTAAGTATCTTTGAATGGTCCTCATCGGGGAAAACCCATTTTCTACCTGTTGCGACCGCCTGATCTTTAAGTTTTTTCATTGAAAGATCAACACCGTCTGCAAGATAATATTTTGATTCCATAAGATCATCATCAGCTGTTATTACCCCTTCATTAAGAGCAATTTTATAAAGCGGTGTATGAGGATAAATTCTCATCCCGATAAACGGAAAAAAGACTGTCCACGGAAGAAGTTTTGACCTTTCAAAAGTTTGCTCAAGAGTCTCTTCGGTTTCTCCATATCCGCCCAGAATAAGGAAATGTGCATTGTAAATTTTAAGTTCACGACACATCTGAGTGTAGTTTTTTATATCTTCAAAAGAGAACTCCTTGCCGTAACTTTTAAGCACCGGGTCGCTGAACGATTCCGTTCCGAATTCAATGTGGGTAAGTCCGCTTTTCTTATAAAGTTCAAGGTCTTCAAAACTTGTTCCCGCAGGCCTGAAATATGCACCCCATTTGACCTTAATATCATTCTTTATTATCAATTCAGCAAGTTCCCTGTTATATTCCGGGTTCATGTTAAAGACCGAATCGGTGAAAAAGAAATAATCAAGCCCTTTTTCAACAGATCTTTTTATCGTTTCAACAACATTATGCGGCTCAAGGGCTCGCACTTTTTTCCCCTCGATAACGGGATACGAGCAGTAAACACAGTGGAAAGGACAGCCCCTTTTTGTCTGAACATTCATCATCCCACTGTTCAGCCAGTAGAAATCACTGAGTTTTTCATCAATGTCAAATGATATGCCTTTATAATAATTTGTCCTGGGATTGACAATCACTTGACCGTCTTTCAAATAGACAAGCCCTTCAATTTCTTCAATATTACCATTGCCTTTGACTGCATTGATAAGCTTGCAGAACGGCTCTTCTCCTTCTCCAGTCACGCCGAAATCGCAATCAAGATAGGAAAAAAGTTTCTGCGGGTATATCGAAAAACCGGCTCCTCCGACAACTATCACACTTTTTGAAACACTTCTCACTGTCTTAACCAAATCTCTATAATCATTAACAAAATTCTTCTCGTGATAGAGATTAACATTGTCAATGTTCCTTATGCTTATCCCTGTAAAATCGGGATTGAACCGTAAGATAAAAGCAGCAAGGTCTTTATCAATGTTGACATCAAAAATCGCAATCTCTATGCCATTGAATTCATTGCGTAAAGCTGTAGCAAGATAAGTCAGAGCAAGTGGATATACCGGATACGGCTCTGTACATGTGTTTGCTGAAATGAGAAGAACTTTCATTGCTGAATTTTCCAGAAAGAATGATAATTAAACCACTGCAGAGGGAATTTTTTCATGACATTTTCAAGTGAAACCGAATAATCTGCCATCATCTGGGGCAGGTTGTCATAAACTTTTGCCTCTGTAGCATAAAAACTGTATTTTGTCCTTCCTGTTTTCATTACAAACGTGAAAGACGCAGGAACTTTAAATTTCTTTGCCAGTTCAAAAGGGCCGACCGGAAAATCGGCTTTAAGCGACATAAACTCAATTTCCGCAATCCTTGACCCTTGAATAAAACGATCCCCGTGAAGACAGACAACTTCCTTATTTTTAAATGCTTTCACCAGATCAAGAAGATAATCCATTCCCTGATTCATTGCTATTATGTTGACATTCTCGCCACCTGAGGAACTTTTGATGAACTGCTTTATCTTTTCACTTTCGACATCGAGCATGACGATGTTCACTTTGTTTTTATTAAATCTGTTTAGAAACGCCTGGGCAACCTGCCAGTTGCCGACATGGGCACTTATCATCAGGCAACCATCAGAACTTTCAACACTTTTGCGAAGTACCGGTTCATCTTCAAAGTTGAATTCGAATTTATGAGCCATCCCCATAACGACAGCCATTCTGTCGATAATTGATTCCCCGAGTTCAACAAAGTTCAGATAGATAGAAAAACAGCTCCTCAGAAATCCGTATCCATGAACCTTTCTGAAATAAAAATAAAGGTTCTTTACCGATGACGGAGCGGTAAAAACAAAATAGAGTGCGACAAAACGGAGAATGAAATAGGCAAGATGTATCCCACCGTATTTTAAAAAAAGATTGAAAAGATAATATCCTGTTCCGCCACCGCGGCTTTTTCCAGACCAGCCGGACATTTAATTGAATTACTCAGTAATATTGAGCTTTTGACAGACATATTCGAAGAAATCACCGAAAGTCTTAATGTTTACAAAATCTTTTGCTTCAACTTTAAAACCGAAGTTTTTCTCAATGATAACAACAAGGTCAACAAGATCAAGACTGTCAAGATCAAGTGTCTTCATCAACTCGGCTTCCGGCTTTATGACTTCCGGCTCAACTTCAAATTCTTCACTCATAAAACTAATGATCTTCTCAATGATCTCGGCTCTTTTCATAACTTGCTCCAAAAAAAATTATTTAACGAACTTCCTTAAAATCAATGTTGAGTTTGTTCCGCCGAAACCGAA
>JAGOEX010000096.1 GCA_017997475.1 bacterium | reverse complement strand
TAGTCCACAAAACCGCTTGTAACATTTAAAAGATTAAAATCAAGAAAAATGGAAACCGATGTCGAATGTTTTCAGGTATTTTGCAGGAGCGAGGCTATTTTGATTTGGTTTTCGTAGGGGCGAAACCGCTTGTCGGTCGTAGTCTTGACGAAGACTGATGTTTTCGCCCTGTTTTCTTTTTTTGGGGAAAAACTATTAAAAATGCCCCTCAACCTTGCATTTCCCATCCGGTTCAACAATATAGCTCAAGTCGCGGGTTATCCATAGATGCACTGTCTGTTTCATGGTTTTTGCAAATCCTATCGCGTATGAGATGTGTCCGTCAACTCCCCGGATCTCTTCAGGAATCGCATAGTTCTTTCCGAAACAGCTTCCAAGCCGGACGGAGATGTGCGGTTTGAAAGCCGGCAGAGACTTCCTATATTCAAGAAGCTGTTTATTCTCCTCAAGTTCACACCGTTTCCGGTCAAGCTCTGAAATATCAAGAAGCTCGCAGATCCTTGAAACAAGCGGTTCTTCGATCATCCCGTTCTCGATCTGCTCAATCTGCCAGATCCCGCGACCCAGATTGCTGTAGCCAAGCATTTTTGCCAGCTTTTTCCTTGTCAAGCGCTTGAGCTCGAACCTCTGTTTCTGAATTAACGCACCTAAGATCTTTGAATGATTTTGCATTGGAAACTCCTTTTAGCAGTTTTTATAAAGCGCCCGCAAGCAAGAGTGCAAATCGGCGCATCAAAGCGATTGTAAGGGAAAACGGGCAGAAAGGCAATAGGGCGGAAAAAGAGAAAATTGAAATATTTACAAAGGGAAATATACTTAAACTTGATTTTGTTTTAAAAGAGGATTTTGTGTCTTTGATGGATAAAAAACCCAGTGTGGACAAAGGTCTTTTTTTAAAAAAATGAGTGCTTTTGATTGAAATATGATGTTTTTTATAATTTTTTATTTTGTTCCCAAGGAGCATATATTCGATAGTAAATTAATAAAACAAATGTGAGGTGAGTTAAAATGATAGATACAGTTGTTCAAGGTGATTGCATAGATGTTATGAAAAATATCCCAGATGCTTCTATAAACATGATTCTTTGTGATTTGCCGTATGGGACAACGCAAAATAAATGGGATTCAGTAATAGATTTAGAAAAATTATGGATACACTATGAAAGGATTATAAAAGAAAATGGTGCAATTGTTTTAACTGCACAAGGTTTATTTACAGCAAAGCTAATATTAAGTAATGAGAAATTGTTCAAATACAAAATAATTTGGATAAAATCAAAACCCACAAATTTCTTAAATGCAAAAAAACAACCACTGCGAAAACATGAAGATATATGCGTTTTTTATAAAAAACAGCCAACATATAATCCTCAAATGACAACTGGAGATGCATATGATAAAGGAATAAGAAAAGATCAATTCACTGGAAGCTATGGCGATTTTAAGCCAAGGCATATAAAAAGTAACGGAGAAAGGTATCCAAATGATGTGGTTTTTTATGAGGGCGAAAATATTGATGATTATTTATATGTAAAAACTGCAGAAAGTGAAGGAACCGTATACCATCCAACTCAAAAGCCAATAGAATTAGGCAGATATTTGATAAGAACTTTTACAAATCCTGGTGATCTGGTTTTGGACAATGCTTGTGGCAGTGGAAGCTTTCTATTGTCAGCAATATTAGAAAAAAGGCATTTTATAGGAATTGAAAAAAACGAAGATGTTTTATTACACAAGGTCGAACCAGTTGACTATATAAAAATTTGTAACGAAAGAATCCAGGAAACCAAGAGAAAAATTGAACACGAACAACCACAGTTAACCATGTTTGCTAATTTTTCTACTCGCTAAATTGATTGAGGGATATATATAATGGCAAGAGTTACATATAACGAAAGAAGTTGGGCAATAGATGTAATAAGCGAAATTAATTTATATCTTTCAAATAGAAGTTGGAACTTTAAGTGTGCTGGAGGCGAAAGCACCATAAGCAATGAGAAATTCAGTCTTTTTCCTGATGTTTTAATTTTCAAAGACTCTGCAAAAAATATAATCTTGCAAGGTTGGGAATTGAAAATGCCTGACACGCCCATTAATGATACTGAATTAATTAATAATGCAATTAAAAAAGCAGAGATTTTACACAGGAACAGTTTTATTATATGGAATGTAAAAAGTGCCGCTCTCTATTCAAAAGAAGCCGGTTCATATTCAATTTTAAAAACCTGGGATGACATTGAAATTAATAAAAGAACAGAAGTGAAATCCAAAGAAAAGCTTTGGAAATCATTATTGCATAAAATACTTTTAGATTTGAACAGCTATTTTGAATCAGGGAAAATTTCAGATGAAGTTTCAACGGAAATATTGGCAGTTGATACAATAATTGATGTAATACTCGAAAATATTCCCTCGACAGCTGAAAACATAAAGACAAATTTTAGGAGAAATTCAATAATTGAAGCTCAAATAAACAAATGGTGGTTGTCCTCCGCCACTGAATATGGTTTTAATCCAACTGCAGCGAAAGATGTTTCAAATAAACTGCCTACTCTATCTAAGGTAATTTTAACCGATTGGGTTTTTAAAATAATCTTCGCAAATGTTCTAAAAAGACATTTTAATGAAGCGAGATCAATAGAATTAATAAAAAAAGAAACTTCAATTGAGCAAGCAAAAGAAATTATTGCATCAATATCGGAGCATTGCAATTTTTGGAATATTTTCAGTGACAATCTTGCAATTGAGTTTATTTCAAATTCTGCTTGGAAACAGATTGTCCAGTTAAATCAATTTCTTTCATCACTTAACATTACAGGAATCGAAATTGAAATCCTTCATAATTTACTCCAATCTTCTATTTTATCAGCAAAGAGAAAAGTTGCAGGACAATTTGCAACACCTAAAAAATTAGCGGATTTATTAGTAAGGCTTACAATTGAAGACAAAGGAGGAGTTGTAATTGACCCTTGTTGCGGAACAGGTACAATCATTAATCAAGTATATCTGCTTAAAGAAGAATATGAATTTAATCAAGATGAAATAATTAATAGAATTTGGGCATCAGATAAGCATTCTTTCCCAGTTCAATTGTCAACGCTTACCTTGGCAAAGCCAAGTAACATTGGAAAAGTATTGAATATTTTCAGGGAAGACGTGGTTGACTTAGAGGTTGGAAAAAACATAACTTTTAAAGACCCAAATAACGGAAAGGATATTGTTAAACAGCTTCCAGCTATTGATTATGTTGTTTCAAATTTACCGTTCATAAAAAGTAAAGAAATTGAGGTGTTAAACCCAAACATAACCGAAATAAACAATTTCATTCAAGGAGAAGCCAACACTACAAAATCATTAAGTGGCAAAAGCGATATTTTTGCTTATATCCCCTTTTATTTAAATAAACTACTTTCTGAAAACGGAAAAATAGGACTGATTCTTTCTAATGCTTGGTTGGGAACCGATTATGGAGAAATTTTTATAGAGCTTCTTCAGAAATTCTATAATATTGAAACTGTTGTAATTTCTGGAAAAGGGAAATGGTTTGATAACGCAGATGTAGTAACTACTTTTTTGATTGCAAAAAAACGAAATCCAAATGCTCCGATATGCCAGAACAGAACAATATCATTTTGCACACTGAAAGAAAGTATTGATGAAATTCCTGACATTAAACAACTAAGCGAGAATGTATTATTGGAAACAGACAATGAATTTGTTTCCATTCAGAAATATTCAATAAATGAAATAAAAAATTTTGAAAATATTGGCATTCCTTGGTGCGGTTTTTTTGCTGATATTAATTGGCTTAAAGAAGTTTCAGAAAAACTAATTGATTGCAATCAGGTTTTCAATTTTACTCGTGGTGAAAGAAGAGGATGGAATGCCTTATTTTATCCAGCATCTGGTCATAATATTGAAGAAGAATACATAAGACCTGTTCTGAAAAACCTAAGAGGTACATCTGGACTTCGTTGTTTAGCAGATGCAGAGGCTTTTTGTTGTTCTAAAAGTATTCGGGAGCTGGAGGAGCTCAATCACTCGGGTGCTTTAAAATGGATTAGAAGTTTTGAAAATCAGAAAAATGAAACCGGAGTTCCCCTCACTCAATCCTTGCGTAAAGCCAATATGTTATGGTATGAAATGAAAACCGATAATATGGCTGACTTTGTTGCGAATGTGAATTATGACAGAAGTTTATTCATCGCAACCTTTGCAAATCGTTCTTTCATAGACCAAAGAATGATTGGACTTTCACTTAAAGAAGATTACCTATGTGAAAACAGGATTTTATTGCTTGCTTTATTGAACAGCGTTTTAAGCATGTTTTTCATTGAGAGCTTTGGCTTTGGAAGAGGTTTAGGTGCTCTTGATTTGAGGGCAACAAAATTTGAACGTGATTTTAAAATATTGAATTTTAAACTGCTGTCAGATGAGAAAAAGCAAAGAATTATTGCTGCTTTTCAGCCGATCGCTAATAGAAACAGGATGCCTTTAGAGCAAGAAATTGAACAAGCGGATAGATTGAATTTTGAAAGAGTTCTTTTTGAAACGTTCAAAATAACAAAGCATTATGCCGATATAAAGGCGTCATTATTGCATCTTTTTCATATTAGATTTTCTGTGAAAAATAGTTGAGACTATTTTTTCCTGTTTGATATAATTTCATCTCTATTGCCTGAACCAGCCACATGGGTCTTGCTTTGTCAAACACATCGGGGAGATGACTGGTTTCAAATAAAAAAGGCGTGCGGGGTCATCTTCCCTTTTTTGACATACTTTTTCATACGGGCATAATACTTCCGCGGAATGAGAATTTACCGGTGTGAATAGGGAGGTGAGTTATGGAAACTAAAATGGTGATGATTGTGTCAGCATTCCCTTCAAAAGAGGTGGCAAGGAAAATTGCCCTTGCGATGATCGAAAAAAGAATTGCTTCGTGTATTCAGATCACTTCTCCTGTTTTAAGCATTTATGAGTGGAAAGAGAAAATATGTGAAGAAGACGAGGTGCTTGCATTTGTTAAAACTTCATGCTCACTGCAGGATACGGCAGTTCAGTTCATAAAAGAGAGACACCCTTACGAAGTTCCTGAAATAATCACTATTCCCGTTATCGGCGGATTTGATAAATACATTCAATGGGTTGAAGATAATTTGGTGTAGGGGCACGATTTATCGCGCCCGTGTAATGGCGAAAGTGTGAAAAAGTCATTGAAATCATTCAGAAATATCATGGCGACCCCAGGGGGATTCGAACCCCCGTTAACGGCGTGAGAGGCCGCCGTCCTAACCACTAGACGATGGGGTCGGAATAAATAGATTTTGGATCCCGGACAAGGATTCGAACCTTGATTGACGGAGCCAGAACCCGTAGTCCTGCCATTGGACGATCCGGGATCCTCATGCTATTTAAAGACTCTTGCAAACACTTTATCGTCCCACGAGATGACATATATTTTATGCCACGGGGCCGACTTTTTTAAATTGTAGAAGACATGTATCCTGAAATTCTCTTCATTTGTAAGAAGATCTTCCTTGATGTATCTGTCTCCGACATAAAGTGCACGAACCTGCTTAACCGAAGTATCAAAATCTTTCATCAATTGATATTTTCCGTCACCCACCTTTGAGGCCTGGTGAGGCAGATACTTCAAGTTCAGGTCATTTGCTGCGAGTCCATAGCTCAAAAGTAAAAGAACCGAAAAAACGACGGCTTTGTAACACAAAACCCTTTTCAAGTCAAATAAAAGAATGTTTTTAAACATTTTTCACCGATTTATCTTAATAAAATCATAAGCTTGTATTGTCAACTAGTTTGACTGGTTCTGAAGTTCTTTTATCTTGTCGCGAAGAGCTTTTTCTCTTTCCCAGATCTCTTTAAGCTGTTTTCTTGCTTCTTCATCAGCTTTCTTTGTGTCTTCTATGAGTTTCTTCAGCTTATCTCTTTCCTTATTTTCTGCTGCAAGTTCTTCCGGAGAAATGATCTTTCCGTCGATGAGATAGAAATTGAATGAAAGCGGCTGATCAGGATCCCATTCTTCGGGAATGTCCTTAATAACTGTCTTGAAAACTTTTACGCTGTTGGGAAGAAGTGAAGTCCTGAGACCTTCAAATCTCATGTCGACAACCGGGAAAAAATCAGCGGCGAATATTACATCGCCATTCTTATCTTTGAATCTAACCCTTATGCCTACTTTCACCATATCAAGATCAGCACTTCCGTTAAGAATGGTTCCGATAAGTTCAGCATAACCGGCACGACCCGGTATTTTCTTTCCTACTATCTCGTCTATTTTGATCAAACCCTTATAATCCTTGAGAAGATTTTCAAGCCGTCTCTGCTCTTCCTTCTGCTCTGTGATCTGTGCCATCAGTGTCTGCTGTTCAACTTTGAATACTTCGCCTTCCTTGACAACTCTTACTGTGAAAAGAAGTGACTCATCCTGATTCATTGCGCTTGCCATTCTTCCGACATTTGATGTCTGACCTGTTGCTTCAATGAACTCCTGTGTCTGCTTGTCAATAACTATGCCGGCTCTCGCAGTCCTCAGTTCAGCACCGATTCTCCCTTTGTAGATGGCAGTGACATGGTCTTTGTAATCTTCAAATGTCACAACTTCCTTCATAGCTTTTGAAAGCATGTTGTCATAAACTTCCTGAATGGTTCCCTTTGTGCCGTCAACGGCATCCCTTACAGTATAAAGATACTGCTGAATGAACTCATCGACCTGATCCTGAAGCTGTTTTTCCTTTTTGCAGCCAGTGAAAACGATCAGTAAAGCCAAAAAAACAAATAAAAACTTTTTCATCAGTTCCTCCTGATAATTAAAAGAAACACTGTTGCGTTAAAATATATTCACTTAATAATTATGTCAAGAATATAGTTCCCGATGATGTTCATGGACGGGACATGTGAACTTTCGGTCATAAACGGCATTACCTGCACTGTGTAATGTTCCCCTTTTTTCACGCTGTGTCTAAGATAACTGTATTTGTTGTAATTGATAAAAGAGATCGCATCATCATTCTCATCAACCTTTTCATAACCTTTAAAAAGAGTAATGACCGTGTCTATGTCAAAAGCTGTCGTGTCTCTGGATGGACCTGTCTGCAGAAAGATCGTTCCGTCTTCTTCTATTTCAATGTCAAAAAGATTCTCTACAAAAAGTTCGTCGGTATTAAAAAAACCCTGATACGATCCGTTTCCGGCGTATTTAATAGAAAAAATCCTTCCGCTGTCATCCCATTCAAAGAAATTTTCTTTTCTTTTTAGTATCTTCAGTTCCATAGTATTGTCACTTTCCTGCTCACATTCATCAAAATACATTCCGAAAAAAAGCCGCCCGGTATTTTCATATCTGTGAACAAAGAACCTGTTTGTCTCATTTGGTTCAAGAAAAATATGCGGTCTGTACCGGGAATCAAAAATGTGCATTCCGGCTTTACCTTCAGAAGACTCCAGGGATATCTCAAAAAAATCATACATATTAGGCATTGTCCATTCAAAGAAACGCCATCCGCAATCAGGAGTATCGACTGTTTCGAGCACCCTGCCTTCAAATGTAAGGATCCTTTCAACGCTGTCTTGAACAGAGACATCAATTGAATATGGAACATCTGTCCCTTCAAGGATCAGATAGGCGTTTCCGGAAAAAGGCATGAGCATGTTTACTCTGTGTGTCTCGTCACCGCTGAGCATGTTAAATCTGAGAGGAATTATTGTCGTTCCAGTATCCGAATATGAACCGGCCCATATTTCCGAAACGAATTTTCCGCCATTACCTGCTTTTATTGATAGATCAAGTACATTCCCTCTCAAAAGATCGAATCTGAACCAGTCCTGATCTTCAACCAGCTCTCCGAGTATCAATCTTTTTTCTTTGCTTAACTCCCCTTCCATTCTGTCCGAAGTGACAATATTCGCACTGCTGTACAAGTTGTTGGGTTCGAGCTCCGCATTCTCCGGTTGACGGACAAGAGACAGTGTAAAGTTCTCATTCCCTGAAGAACTCAGATCCACAAGCATTCTGGCTGTAACTATCAGATTTTTAAGATTTTTCTCAAATGCAGAGTATATAAGCGGATCCATCAGATTGCTGTAGTAGTCTTCATCATCGTTTCCTGCCACGACCCTTCCTGCGTCACAGTTTAAAACAAAGGTGAACTTGTCAGAGAACATCTCTTCCGTTTCAACTTTAAGCTGATATATTCCATTTTCTTCAATATCCATCTCAAGAATGTCCACTCCGCTGCGACCGTTGGGGAAACTTCTTTCAATTTTTTCATCAGAACTTATTTTTTCATTATCATCAAAACTGCAGATGTGTTGCGAGATCATTCTGAAATAATAGGAAAACCCGCCAACCCGCTCACCTTCTTCAGCGGTGTTTCTAATGTCACCTATCTCAAAATACTGCCATCCGTCAACCGAGGTAATAAAATCCGCCCTGAATTTGCCCGGAGGATTGAATATTGCAAACTGTGCATGTGAAAGATTGTCTGTGTGGCCGATATAGGGCTGAAAGTTATTTTCATCGCTCTCAATTTCAAATGAAATAAGGGTTCCGGCAGGACTCCAGAATTTGAAAATATCCTCATCTCCGCTATCATTTACAGCCAATGAAATATAAGCCCTGTAAACTTTTCCGGCAGATATTTCATTGGCTGAAAAGCTCTGTCCATTGGGTTCTGATTCTTCAGAATATTCCGCAGTATCTATTATTTCAACTTTGGAACATCCGGAAAAAAACAGAAAAAAGACAAATGCATACTTTATAAATTTATTCATCTTTGAACCATTCATCGGCAATGGCGGCACTTATCCCGCCGGTTCTCACCTTTGAGATGACCCCGTCTTTGACAAGGATCGTTGTGGGAATAACCGAGATGTAATACTCATTGAAAAGATCATCTTCGACTATAACATTCCTGAATTGCGGAGAAATTGCGCTGTAAACATCCTTTTTAAAAGGTTTTTTCATCACTCCGTAAACCGGATATTTTTTTGATATGCCGTTCAATTCATCCATTTCAGCGACACATGCCCCGCACCAGGTAGCCCAGAAATCAACAATATAAGTCCCTTTTGAAAAGTCTATCGATGCCGCTTTACCGCTCTCAGGATCAACACCTGAAACCAAAGGGAATGCTTTCCCCGGAAGGACTATCGAAGCACCGTAATAGGAAAAAATATTGAACCCGATCAGAAGTAGAATGATCACAGTTATGATGCCGGTAACTATCCGGTCTTTTTTTTGTGTTTTTTCAGACATTTAACCTCATTACAGGTGGTTCTGATGTTCAACGAAAATGCATCTGTTCATAATGAACGGGATATCGGCTTCTTCAAGTATCTTGGCCGCTTTTTCATCATAGACGCCAAGCTGTGCCCAGAAAGTTCCGCAACCTCTTGCAACCGCATCACGAGCAACTTCTTCAAGAAATTCACTCCTTCTGAAAACATTGACTATGTCTATTTTTATTTCAGATGGAATGTCCAGAAGAGATTTGTATGTCTTTTCTCCAAATATCTCATCAGCATTGGGATTTACAGGTATTATCCGGTACTTACCATTTATCTGGAGATATTTCCCGATCCGGTTGCTTGTGCGGCCGTCCTTTTCGCTAAGCCCCACTATTGCAATGGTCTTTGCATTTTCAAGAACCTCTTTGATATTGAGTTTTTCCATGGCATCCCCACTGAAAAGAATCATAACGGATTATGTTATACGCAACTTTAATGGATTTCAATTAAAAAGTGTATGGGTTAACCTTAATTATCAAACCATCATTTTTAAGAACTTAACGCAAAGAGTCGCGAATCTTCTTTTTAGAATCACTCTCCCGGTTTCCAGTCAAATCCCCATGGTTTTTTGGGGTTTTCTGTGTTCGGTGTGTAATCGGATAATGGACATTT
>JAGOEX010000001.1:19133-45697 GCA_017997475.1 bacterium | reverse complement strand
ATCTCGGACTGGTCGGACACTTCGGACTGGTCGGACACTTCGGACTGGTCAGACATTTCAGACTGGTCAGACTGGTCGGAGTCGTCAGAGTCGTCAGAGTCTTCACCATCATCCGGTTCTTCATCATCCGGAATCTCTTTTGGAGTAATTTCAAATTTTTCAAAAACTTTTTCCATTATTCCAATCCTGTTGTTCTTTTCAAGAATGGTTTCAAACGGAAAACCGAGAATCGCAACTTTTTTTGTGTCAATTGTGATCACTCCCGCTCCTAAAGTTTCGTCGTTATCATAAAAAAGAAAACTCTCTCCGTTTGAATTAAATGGCTCAATGACATCAGGAAAATTGGGCTGATAGATATATGTTCCGTCATCAAAAAGTCCTGAAATTGTTGAGAAGTCGCCAGTTCCTTTGAAAGTGTAGAGATTTGAAGAGTCATTTATGTAGTCAGTATTAAGAACATCATTAAAGAAAGTAATATCAGCAGAATTTCCTTTTTCAACAAGGTCCCATCCGATCTCGGAACCGCTTACAAAAAAGCTGCCTCCATCAGAAATATATTGAGCGATATAACCCTGCTCGGAAATGGAAAAAGTTGTGTCATTTGAGGACTGTTCTCCGGCAAACCAGATAACTGCATCATACTTTGAAAGATCAATGGAACCGATGTTTGTCTTCTGAGTGAAATCTGCTGAAAAACCAAGCTCTTCAAACACTTCAAGATAGTGAATTACATAACTATAACTGTTAATGAATTCAAGCATATATCTATTGCTTCCATTTGTGCCGACTGCAAATCTCGGAGTGTTCTGGTCAACCCTTTCAAATCCGTCAACGATCAGGATCTGTGCTCCGGTTTTTTGGGGAACTGCACCTGCGACAACGCTTGGAAATGAAACACCACCGTCGTTATATGCAATTATCCTGAAATAAAGAGGTTGTCCCGGCTGCGGATCTTCAACTGTAAATTGAGTAACATTTCCGACATCTGTTCCGGTATCAAAACTCTTTCCGTCAGTACTCATCTGAACAAGATATCCATCTGCAGGATGACCGAGATAAAAATTCTCATCACTTTCCGGCTCATCCCAGAACAGAGTGACTGATCCGTCATCATTAGTTTCAGTTCTCAGATTGCGTGGATGGGAGGGAAGATAGACCGGATCGTAGTCATCACGGTCTGCAAAATATTTTACTATCGCCTGATAAGCCGCTCTTGCCGCAATATTTCTGAATTTCGGGTTTTTAAGCATTGCCGCATCAAGCTCATTATCATGAAATGCAAGTTCCACAAGACATGCAGGCATTTCATTGTTATAAGTCGGATTCAATTCCCCGAAATAAGCACTGTACATCCCGTTACCGATCTGTTTCCAGCTTGAATCAAAAAGTGATTTCACCGCATTAAAAATCCGGTTGTGAACAAGTTCCCCAAGCTCGACGCTTCCCGCCTGTGCCTCAGTTGTAACATAAGTTGAACCTGGTTCATCACTGCTGTAGATATAAGTTGAAATGCCTCTGGATGAACCGTTGAAGGCATTTGAGTGCCATGAAATATATATGGAATCATCAACTCCCGCTTCGTTTTCCCATGCAGTCCATCTGCTTCTTGCTGTTACATCGGCTGACCGGTCGTTAACTGATGACTGATAAACTGTTGACGGTGCTCCGAGAAACTGGGCATGAACCTTGGCCGCCTCTTCCCATCTCGGTTTTCCGGATGTTGAAGTTCCTCTCTTTAAAATAGCATTGCCTCCACCGATCCGGACTGCATCGGCAATTATTATTGTTCCGCTTTCCGCATCATCGTTTTTATTAAGCGTAACCGACCCGCCGGTTCCTTTTTTGAAATAGAACTGACCGAGATCGACCCAGGTGCTTCCGTGGTGTTTCTGGCTTACTGTGACTTCAGTTTCACCTCCGGCATGATTGACTGTATAAACCGCATCAGGAGCTCTGTCGGTGAATGTTTTATAGCTGACATAGACATGATAATTTCCATCTTCAGGGATGTTCGGTGTCCATTTTGCCCAGGCACCTGTTCCTGCCGTTGCATATCTGTATTTTCCGTTTTCCATGACATTGTTTTCAATTTCGATCGGGAAAGCTGTTCTGCCATATCCTTTTCCGCTTGTTGTTTCAGTCCAGGAGCCCCCTTCTTCATAAGTTCCCGACTCAGGAAAAGATGATCCGTCTGCATCGTCAACTATCACCATGGATTCGTTTCTGTCCGTTTCTCTTGCGGAAAAGACAAGTGCACCGGCATTCTGAAGATACGGAACAAGGAAATAACTCACAATTTCTGCATTTGAATCATCTTCCCTCATGCCGAGATTAATTCCCCGCTGAGTGTTCCATGTTCCGTTGTCGGTGTCGTATACCCAGCCGTGACCGGGGCTTGTGAAAATTGTTTTTCCGGTAAGTCCACCTTCGATGTTTCCATATTTTTTTTCAGGAACAAGTGATTTTGTCTGTGGAGCGGATTCGCCTTCTTTTTTTGGTACTGGCGGAAGAACAGGCAGGAATTTTAAGATATGCTGATAAGCTTCCAGATTATTCGTTCTGACAAAAAAAGCTATCCCTTTAAAATCAATTTTCTTATTTATTAGAAAGTTAAGATAAAACCTGTTAAGTGCTTCGAGATTTAAGTCGTCAAGCTTCTCAATCCATGACTTATCAACGGTCATATAGATCGAAATGTATCTGCTTTCAGTATCAACAACCGCCTTATCAAGAGCAATTTTATTTGAGAAGCCGGAGTCAAACAGATTAAGAGGAATATCAAACTTCGCCGCATTTATTGTAAGCATAAAAAAAACAGAAAATAATAAGCCGAATAATTTTTTCATATTTTGCCCCGTAAAAAAGTCCGGTGCTTATTCTACTTAATTTTAGGGAAATTGACAATAAAATTCAAAGTGTTATATTACAATCTTGAAGTTTTAATGTTTTTGCGGGGAAAACATGGCAGAATCAACTAAAAAGCCGCTTTACAAAACGATTGCACAAGATTTGAAAAGAAGGATAGATGAGGGAGAATTTGATAAGGAAAACCGGCTTCCTGCGATAAGAGATCTTGCTAAAGAATATTTAACAACTGCTGTAACTATGACTAATGCGATCAGAGAACTTGATGAAGAGGGGCTTTTGAAAAAAGTGCTCGGCAGTGGAATTTATCTTAAAAAACGGGCAGTTGATCCTTTTTTCCCAGTTGACGATCTAAAGAAAATATTCATTTCGGTTCTTGAAAATGAAGGGGCAGAAGCTTTTGAATATGGTGACAGTTCAGGTTTTTTTGGACTTAAAGAAGTGGTTAGAGAAAGAATGACAAAAAAACTGAATAACATAAAAGATCGTGAAATACTGATAACAAGCGGTTCTCAGCAGGCGCTTCATCTTATTTTTTCTTCAATGCTCAAAGTGGGTGACTGGGTTCTTGTCGAAGAGCCGACATACCCTGCCGCAATAAGGATATTGAAAGAAAAAGGGGCTCAGATAGAGACCGTTAAAATGAAAGACGGAGGTCCTGACATAAAGGAAATAACAAGAATATTTGATTCCCGTCCTTTAAAAATGGCCTATCTCATGCCGAGATTCCACACTCCTACCGGTTTCAGTTATGATGAAAAAGTTAAAAAGACCGTTTCTGATCTTTCAAAAAAACACGGCGTTTACATCGTTGAAGACAATTCATACGGAGAGCTCGACTTCGAAACGCACAAAGAAGTTCCGCTCACAGTTGAAGCCGTGCTTCACATTTATTTAAGCAGTTTTTCAAAGACATTTTTAAGCGGAGCTAGGATTGGAACATGCATCTGCGGAAATGAAGTTTATGAAAAGCTCACAAAGGCAAAACTCGATCACGACCTTTCAAGTCCTCTCTTTTTCCAGATGGTGCTTGCAAAATATATCAGGAGCGGTCACTATGACACCCGGCTTAAAGAACTCAACAAGCTCTCAAAAAATAAATTTGATGAAATAAGACAGGGGATGAAAGTCAGTTCTTAAAATTCTTCGCCACATCGGCAATGGTGAATCCGTCGAGTTCCTTGATTATGGTTTCCTTAACTTTGACAGAAAGTCGGCGGAAAGGACACGATTCGTCACTGCATCTGGGTCTGTCGAAAAGGCACTGACTGTGAGGAAAATTCCCTTCAAGAAGGAGGATCAGATCAAGCATTTTTATTTTTTCAGGTTTCTTTTTGAGAACATAGCCCCCTTTTGCTCCTCTTGAAGAGTCAAGAAGACCATTTTTAACAATAGGTTGAAGAACTTTTGCAAGATAGCTTTCTGAAACTGCAAGCTCTTTGGCAATGAATTTAACAGACACGGCATCCATTTCAGGATGTGCCGCAATAAGTGCAAGCGAATGTATCACGACATTGGTCTTTTCTGTAATGTTCAGATTTTTCTGCATTATTTTCCCTTCCTCACCAAAAAATTATCTTCCTTCCATCATAGCGGCGACATCACTATCCGCATCAGTTATACCTTTAATATCAAATTTTTCAACAAGAACTTTTGCAACACCTGCTGAAAGAAATCCGGGAAGTGTCGGTCCAAGCCGTATTCCCTTTACTCCAAGATAGAGCAGCGCAAGGAGAACAAGAACCGCTTTCTGCTCATACCATGCAATGTCAAATGAAAGGGGAAGTTTGTTGATGTCGTCAAGCTCAAATGCTTCTGCAAGTTTTATCGCAATTACTGCAAGAGAATACGAATCGTTGCACTGTCCTGCATCAAGAACTCTCGGAATTCCGCCGATGTCACCAAGAGGAAGTTTGTTATATCTGTATTTTGCGCATCCTGCTGTAAGAATGACTGTGTCTTTCGGCAGTTTTTCAGCAACTTCGGTGTAGTAACTTCTGGTCTTATGTCTTCCGTCGCAGCCGGCCATGACAATAAATCTCTTTATTGCACCGCTTTTAACGGCATCGATCACTTTGTCGGCAAGTGCGAGAGTCTGTTTGTGCCCGAATCCGCCAACGATCTTCCCTTTTTCAAGTTCAACAGGTGGCTGACATTTTTTTGCCATTTCAATTATTTCTGAAAAATCTTTGTGTCCGCCCTCAGGTCTGTCAGCAATATATTTCAGTCCTTCAAAACCCACTGCACCGGTAGTGAAGATTCTTTCCTTATAATCAAGTTCCGGCGGAACAAGACAGTTAGTCGTGAAAAGAACGGGACCGTTGAATTTTTTGATCTCTTCTTTCTGAAGCCACCATGCGTTGCCGTAATTTCCAACGAGGTTGTCATATTTCTTAAACGCCGGTCTGTAATGAGCGGGAAGCATTTCGCTGTGAGTATAAACATCAACGCCAGTCCCTTTTGTCTGCTCAAGAAGCTCCTCGAGATCAACAAAATCGTGCCCTGAAATGAGGATACCGGGATTGTTCCTGACTCCGAGATTTACTTCAGTTATTTCCTGCTCACCGTAATGGGCATTCGCCTCGTCAAGATATTTCATAACTGTGACACCCCATTCTCCCGTTTTCATGGTAAGAGCGACAAGTTCATCGGCAGTTATTTCGTTTCCTGCGATCTGGTCAAGTGCATACATAAGATATTCAAAAATTTCCCGACCCTGTTTTTTGATCTGATAACCGTGCTCAAGATAAGCTGAAATTCCTTTCAGACCATAAAGAACAAGCGATTTAAGTGAACGGATATCCTCATTTTCAATTTCAAGCCATCCGCCTGCGCCAAGAGCAGCTTTTGCATAGATATCATCATCATTTCCCGGAACCCATTCTGCACACTCAGGAATTGCCGTAACGGTTTCTTTTCCGTTCATAAAAGTTCTTATTTTCTCACGGAGTTTAACCGCTTCATAAATATCTGCAATGAAGTCCTGCTTATTGAAATCGGCATTTGTGATGGTTTTAAAAAGCCCTTTATCAACAAAGAACGCAGTTTTTTCATCATACCAGCCGTGCTTTTTTGCTCTCACTGCCCAGAAAGAAATTCCTTTCAAAGACCAGATGAAAAGATCCTGAAGATTTGCAGTTTCAGCACTTTTTCCGCACACACCCTGTTTTGCACTGCATCCTCTGTTCATTGCAGTTTCCTGACACTGATGACAGAACATTTTGAATTCGTTCATGGTTTCCTCCAAATTAATTAAAAAACAGACAATTGCGACTCCATTATCCGAATTAAAAGCCGGTTTGTCAAGTATATTTCAAACAATTTTTTCTTAAATTTCCAAGTCTTTGAAATCACGACCTGTTGAAAGAATAAATTCAATATAAAAAGAGCAGAGTTCCGCCTGTTTTATGTTCAGATCGTTTTCTGCTTTTACTAAAGAAGTCTGTGCCTGAAGAAGCTCAGTTGTTGTCGAGTTGCCTGCTTTGAAAAGCTCTTCTTCAATTTTGAGGTTTTCTTTTGCATATTCGACCTGAACTTCTCCGGTTTCTATTTCTGTAAGCGCCTTTTTAAGCGAATTCTGAAGCTGTCTGATCTCAACGGTCTTTCCTGATTTCAGAAGTGCCAGATTTAACTGTGTTTTGGCTGTCTGTGTCTGGGCCGCTTTTATTTTGTAAAATCCACTTCCCCACTCCCATATATTCCATGAAAAAAGTATTCCGGCATAGAATTGATTCTGCGGCTGCATATCTCCGAATCCTTCCTGAAAATCATAGTTTAAGACAAGATTTAGTTCAGGAAGAAATGATGATACCGCGGCATGTCTGTTAGACTTTAATGCATTAATTCTTTCTTCTGTGCTTTTTATTTCAGGAATGTTGTTAAGAAAATCTACAGTGTTTTCTGCGTTATCATTTTCGGTTATCTTTTGTGTAAAAGTTTTAAAATATTCTCCGTTCCATACCGGCTCAAGTGGTGAGTCAAGGTCCCTGTTCATGATCATGTTTAAAATAAGTTTTGAATTCATAACTGCAATTGAGGCGGAGATTTTTCCTTTTTCAAAATCTGACCGCTGCATTTTCAGCTTAAGGAGTGCGTTCGGCTCAACACGCCCTTCATCAATGAGTGCTTCAATCACAGGATATGTTTTTTCTATCTGGTCAATTGCCGCATCAAAACTTTTTTCGTTTTCAATTGCTGAAAGCATTCTGAAATAAACTTTTGCAATATCTTTCTGAAGCTCTCTTTTTATTTTCAATGTGTCGTATTCTGCCGCTTTTTTCATTTTTAACGAAGCATTATGCAGATTATATATACCGTAAAGAGACAGAACCGGCTGAACAATTGTCGCCGATATTTTATAAGCATGTTGGTCATGAACTGTAATGCCTGAGCTGTCACTTTCATTCACTGCATTCTGAATTCTCTGTCTGCTGTCAGGTGAAAGAGTAGGGACAATTTCCTGAATTACAGCATCAAGAACGGGCAGATCCATTTTTGTTTTGTTCTCTTCATCCCAGAGCAGAGCACTGGCAGACACTTTTAATACAGGAAGATATTTTCCCCGCACACTTTTTGAAATATATGACTGATATTCTTCTTCTGATTTTTCTGACTGCAATTGAAGATTCTGTTCTAAAGCTACCTTGATCACTTCGCCGATGGTCATTGATTCAGCAAAAGCAGTAAAATGATACAGCACAGGAATAATTAATAAAATTGATAACTTAATTAGTTTTTTCATTTTTTGGCTCCAATTTTTGATAACTTTTCACTCATAGAATCAAAAACATCATAAAAGACCGGAACGACTATCATGGTAAGAAATGTTGCGGCAGTCATTCCACCGATAATTGCCGTTGCCAGCGGTGAAAATCTTTCAGATCCGAGCGCAAGTTCCAAAGAAAGCGGTATCATTCCGACAACAGTTGAAAACGATGTCATCATAATAGGTCTGAACCTCAAAGTTACAGCGTTGATCAAAGCTTTCTTCCTTTTCACCCCCCTTTCTCTTTCCTGGTTTATGAACTCTATAAGAATAATTGCGTTGTTCACGACAATTCCGACAAGCAGTATCAGTCCCACCATGACCGGCATTGAAATATATTTACCTGCAATGAAAAGTGCCAGGAAAACACCAATCATGCTTAAGGGGATGCTTATCATAATGGTAACGGGCTGAATAAAAGATCTAAGCTGAGCAACAAGAAGAAGATAAACCGCGATAATGGCAATAAGAAACGCTCCGATAAGTTCTTTTTTGGATTCTCCAAGATCACTTTTTTCTCCGGTAATAGTAATTCCGTATCCCTGTGGAAGCAAAAGGTCTGATAATGATTTTTCAACATCATTTATTACGAAACTCAGTGCTCTTCCTTCAGAAAATGCCGAAACTTCAAGTGTTGAAATAAGGTTTTCTCTTGTAAAAACTCCCTGTCCCTTTCTTTCTTCGATCTTAGCAACGACTCTTAAAGGTATAATGTGAAGAGTTCCAGTGGCAAAAAGCGGAAACCCCAGAATATCATCAGGTTCTGAAGTGTCTGTTCTGCTGTATCTGATTAGAACAGGGTCAGGATTTCCTGAATATCCGAAAAATTCACCTGCTGAAATACCGTTTGACCCCATATTCATAGTTTGTGCAACAGTTGCCGGAGAAATTCCAAGTTCCACCGCCAACTGATCATCAACTTTGACAGCAACGCTTTTATGATCAAAATCCCAGCTTCTCACCGGCTCTATCACATTGGGCACTTGAGAGAGTTTCTTAACAACCTCGTTCCCGATACGGTCAAGGACAACCGGCTCATTTCCTGTTATTACAGCCACGATGGGAGCTGATGTTGTCGCTTTTGCGGTGTTTCCGATCTCTCTGACTGTTGATGCGGCAATGCCGGGGATTTTTCTTAATTTATTTCTGACTACTGATTGTATTTCCCAAATGCTCCTGTCTCTTTCATTTCTGGGGCTTAAGGTTACGGTTATACTTCCCTGTGTCGGACCCTGAACCCCGAATGAAGACATTGATTTCATTCCCTGCTCAAAACCGGACTGTGACTGAATTTTCTCAACTTCCGGCATTTCCGTTAGAAAAGACTCTATCTGTCCTATTGCTTTAGCGGTTTCTTCAAGAGATGACCCTGAAGGCGTCTGAAGCGAAACGGAAAAACTTCCTCCATCCATTTTCGGCAGGGTTTCCATTCCCAGACTCTGCAAGCCGATGATAGAAACAACAAAAAGAATTAAAACGGCAAAAAGCGTTACTGTTCGGTGATTCAAAGCTTTTTCGAGCACTTTTGTATAGAAGTTCCTCAGCATATCCATTAAAAACTGGAAAGGCTTTGCCACTTTTTCACCGATCGTATCAATTTTGCTTTTGCCGGCAGTATATAGTGTTAAAACAGGAACCAGCACGAATGCGACTGCAATTGAAGATGAGAAGGCAAAGATAAGAGTCAGAGCAAGAGGCCCGAAAGTCTTGCTCGTGAAACCCTCAAGAAAAAGAAGGGGAATTAGAACAGAAAGAGTTGTGGCAACACCCGCCAAAACAGCCAGTCCCACTTCTGAGGTTCCGTTAACAACCGCCTTTTCCGGGGATTCACCTTCTTCCATCATTCTTCTTGTAATGTTTTCAAGAATTACAATTGACGAATCCACGACCATTCCCACTGCGAGAATGATGGCTGAAAGGGTCACCATGTTGAACTCAACATTAAAAAGTTTCATTAAAACAAAAGTAAGCCCGAATGAAAGAGGCATAGAAACAATTGTAACAAGTGAACTTCTTATTCTGCCAAGGAAAAGAAAAATAATGATTGAAGCGAATAACAGGGCCTGCCAGACATTCGAAAGCAGATTGCTGACCGATATTTCAGTAAAAGTTGCACTTTCCTCACCGGTAATGAAGCTGTATGAACTGTATTGAGAGTCAAGTTCTTTTGCTTTCTCAAGAGATTTTTTCACAACTTCAACGGTATTTGCATCATAAGTCTTAAATATCTGGATAGCGATCGCATTTCTGCCGTCAATTGAAAAACGGGCATCATCATCAAGTGACCCTTTTTTTATGCTGGAAATTTCACCAAGTAGAAGTCTGTTACCGTTTGGAAGAGATATCGGAATGTTTCTGATGTCTTCTATATTTTCCGCCCTGCTTTCAAGACGGAACATTGTCTGAGTAGTTTCTGTTCTAATCTGTCCGGCGGGCATTGAATAGTTGAATTCTCTGACTGCATTGACAACTTTCTGAAACGGAATTCTGTATGCCTCGACATCTCTTCTGTTAAGTTCGATAATTAAAGCAGGTTTGTTCCCGCCGAAAACATCAACAGCTGCAACACCTTGAATTCTTTGAAGAGTTGGGGCAAAAACATCTTCTGACATCTTTCGTGCCTTGGTAAGATCATCGGAAATTATTCCTATAGTAACGACAGGTTTGTCAGAGGTTGAGAACTTTAAAACCTGAGGGTCGGTAATGCCGGCAGGAAGAGTGTTTTTTATTCTTGAGATTGAATTCTGAATATCAACTGCTGCCAGATCGACATCCCTTTCATAATCGAACTCAACCGAAATGATGGAAAGATTGTCCTGAGATGTTGCTTTTGTTTTGACAACTCCGTCAAGTGATGCAAACTCCTCTTCAAGTTTCTGGCTCAGTGTTTCATTTACATCTTTTGCTCCGGCTCCGGGGTATGCTGTTATGACATTGATGAGAGGCGGAGCTGTGTCAGGGAAAAGCTGCATCGGAATTGAAAAGTAGGCCTGAATCCCGAAAATAACAGCTGCTATGACAAGCGCCCACACCACATATTTATTTTTTATGAGCCCTTCTGTAAATCTCATAGCTTTTCCCCTTTTAGAAATACAGGGTAAACTGTCATGCCGCTGCTTAATGCTTCAAGATTTCCAACAACAACTTTACTGTTTTCGGGGATGTCGCCATCAATTGTCACCCATCCTTTTTCAGAAATCCCCAAGACGATTTTTCTTTTTTCGATCTTTTCATCTTCAAAAAGGAAGATATATTCGCTTTCCCCATCTTTCAGAACTGAATTCGAAGGCACTGAAAAAGAGTTTTTCTTTTCTGAAACGATAAAACTGACATTTATTGAATGTCCATGAGAAAAATTTTGCAAAAGGTCTTTTTTTAACGGAATGTGAGTTTCATACATTCTGCCGGGGCCTGCTGAAATAGGCGAAACAAAAGATACAGCAGATTCAGCACTTTGATCTTCATTATTTTCGAGAATCACTTTCAACCCCTTTTTTATCCCTTTTGAGATATCTTTTTCATGAACGAAAACTTTAACTATGTAGGAGTCATCGCCAAAAAGGAGAATCGGAAACCCCGGCATGATATTTTCTCCCGGATTGCTGAACCACTTTAAAACAGTGCCGCTAAAAGGTGCACTCTCAACTGTTTTTGAGCTCATTATTTCAAGTTCGTTAAGTGATGAAACAGCTGAATTAATTGAGAGTTTACTATTTTCGCAATTCTTTTTACTTGTTTCAGCCCGTATTGAAGGGACTGCGTTCTTCTCAAAAAGCCGCTCATCCGCTTCTGCCTGATCGCAGATAAACTCTGATTCTTTTTGTGCTTTTGCAATTTCCTCTTTCATCTTTGATATTCTCGCTCCTGTTTCAGGGGCACTTATTTTTGAAAGAACGGCACCTTTTTTCACACTCATTCCCTCTTTAAAAGGAAGTGCCAAGATATTTCCGTTTATTCTTGCAAGGATCCTGATTTCATTTTCAGAGTGAACAGAGCCGATATACCTGATCTTTTCAGATGCATCACCTTTGCGGACATCGATTATTTTAACAGCCACCGGGGTTTCTCTTACGATTTCAGTTTTTTCTGTGCTGCAGGATAAAAAAGCAAGGGTAGATAAAAGGAAAAGAGAAATTAATATCGGTATTGTTCTGGTTTTTCCGTTCTTCATGGCTGTCTCCTTATTAATTTTTCCCAGGTTTCCCACATTCCGGCAGATATTTTCTTTAACTCCTTTTCTTTCATTAATGATGTGTAAAGGTGGCTGTTATAAATGCTTAAAATTGATCCGAGAATTAGAATTGTAAGATTGTCGGGATCAAGTCCGTCTTTTAAAAGTCCGGCGTTAAACGCATCATTAAGTGTTGAATGGACAAACTTCAGCGATTTTTCACGCATTTCTTTAATTATTGCAACACCTTCGCTACCGGCAATTTTTGAAAACTGATCTGAGAACATAACATTCATTGCGTTTCGATTTTTAAAAAGAACTGAAATTCTTTTTTTAAAGAACTGTCCGAGGCGTTCAACGGGATCTCCGCTAAAATCTGCCGATCCTTCAAAGAACTTATGTTCAATTGACTTGATGATGTATAGAACAATATCATTTTTAGTTTTAAAATGACGGAAAATGGCTCCTTCTGAGATTTCAACCCGTTTCGCAATTTCAGCCGTAGTAAATTTTTCAATCCCTTCTTGAACAATTATACCAAGTGTGATTTCGGCGATCTGATCTTTTCTTTCACCAGCCGGTTTTCTTTGTCTCATAAAACATTCTCCAACGAACAAGTAAGTAAGCACTCACTTGCTAATATAGTTGCTGAAATTGAAATGTCAAGAGCTGGAAGAAAAGAATTATACGATTTTCAGGTTATTTGATCAGGATACAAAAACTGTCTTTTTTTCAGGTCTCGGTGCTTTAATTACCATGAAGGTAAGGTCGGTTTTGCTTTCGTTGTACCAGCAGTGAAGAATGTCTTTAGGACTTTCAACGAGTGTTCCTTCTTCAACCGGTTCTTTTTCATCACCGATCTCAATGATGCCTGAACCCTTAATGACATAAAATGCGACATCAACAGGCGTGATGTGCCTTTTTAAAGACTGCCCCGGCTTTAATGTTATGATTGTCACCATAGCATCGGGAGTGTTGTAAAGATTGCGTGCATCAACATTGTGAGCAGTCTCCATAACCGGAACCTCAGAAAGTTTTCTTTTTATGATCATGATATTCTCCTATTTATAACTTCTCGCCCGATATTGATATAACTTGAACTGAAAAAGGGACGATCTCATCCGCTTTTTTCATTGCCTGCTTAACGATTTCGGTCATTCCGCCGCAGCATGGGACTTCCATTCTTACAATTGTGATGCTTTTCAGGTTGCAATTCTTTATTATGGAGGCCAGTTTCTCCACATAGGCACCTGCGTCGTCAAGTTTGGGACATCCGATCGCAACGGCTTTTCCTTTTATGAACTCTTCGTGAGTATTGGCATATGCAAATGCGACACAGTCTGCAATTATCATTAAGTCGGCATTTTTCAGGAATGGTGCATAAGGAGAAAGCAGGTGGATCTGAACCGGCCAGTGACCGAGCTGACTTTGAAGCGGACCGGTCTCTTTTTTCTGTTCCACCGGTTTTGCAACTGGTTTTTCTGCCGGTTTAAGCGTCATTGCTCTGCTTCCGGGACATCCACCGCCATGATAGTTGCAACCTTCATCAGTTTTTTCACTAATGTCCTCAATCGGATTTTTGATTCCTTTTTCCTTTAAATATTCGACTGCCTCATTAAAAAATTCATCAGCTCCGTGGCTTTTCAGATGTTCAAGGTGAATTCTGATGGTGTTGGCTCCGGCAGGGACGATGTTATCTTCCATCACCTTTCTTTCGTTGTATGGCTCCGCTTCTCTTTCTTCAACTTCGATCGCACCCTGAGGACAAGTACCGATACACGCGCCAAGTCCGTCACAGAAAAGGTCACTTATAAGCCGCGCCTTGCCGTCAACTATCTGCAAAGCCCCTTCGGCACAGTCAGGAACACAAAGTCCGCATCCGTCACATTTTTCTTCATCAATCCTGATTATCTTTCTTTTCATTTTTTCCTCCGACTGTGAAAAATCATCAATTCCGACTCCATTATCCGAATTAAAAAATAATTTGTCAAGGGAAAATTTCACAATTACAAGAAAAATGTTCGACGACTTGATAATTAAAAGGAAAGGATTAAAATGTGATGGTTATCAACTTTAGTAAGGTGTGAGGGTCAAGATGAAGAATGTGGTATTTTCAGTTGTTGTTTTGTTTGTTTTTATTTTTGTTTCATGCAGTAGCGGAGATTCCAAAAAGAACGATGATGAGCTTCAGGATAACGCTGCAGGAACTGATGAAGATAAGTCAAATGACGAAGAGATCGCTGATAAAGAGATTACAACTGACAATGAAACCGTTGATGACGAAGTGGATGAAAACGAAACGGAAACAGATAGTGATGATGACTCGACCGACGAACTGTTAGCGGATGCGGATGATGTGAACGATAATGATGTTTCGCAGGAATGTGCCGTTCCATCTGAAATATCTGAATTCAGCACAAAACCCTATGCCAGAATGAGGGCTTACATGAATCCATCCGAATTTCCCGATGATACAACAGACGATGAATACCCTGATGATGACAGTTATTATGATGAAGTTCCTGAAGGTATTGATTATTCATTTAAAGCTGAATACGGCAGTGCAGACTGGATTTCTGACAGTTATGAGATGACAGCGATCGTATTACCTGAGTTTGATGAAGAAGACGGCGTTATGAAAGACTATCTTTTTATTGAAGGAACTGAAAAAACTGAAAATGACAGTGATATCAGATGGTTTATTTTTATGATGGACGCTGCGGTTTTAAGAGATATGAAAGCAGATGGCGTGAACAGATTGAATTTTGAAGAAGATGCAATGATATTCATTCAAAGAGATGTTGAAACAGAAACCATGTCAAAAACATGTCTTGAGGCAATACTAAAAAAGGGGACAGTTTATGCATGTCATGATGAAGTGACAAATTATGGAATTTATGAGCCATTAAATCTCTGGTTTGCCCTCGAACTTGAAACCGATGAAGCAACAATCTTGACCGAAACTGAATATGATGAACTCTGTCAATGCGGCAATTCTGACGGTGATCCAGTTGACTGTGAAACGGGTGATCTTCTTTGATCTATTTTCCTTCTTCGTAAAAACCGCAGCTTAGATGTGCTCCGTCGCAGAACGGATGATTTTTTGACTGACCGCAGCGGCACAGACAATAGTGCTCTTTTGATTCGGGACATGAGTTCTGATCGTCTTTAAATTCGATATAGCCCTCAACCATCAAAGGGCCGCCTTTTGCAACTTTAATTGCCGGGTCACGGTCGAAGAGATCCTTGTAACAAACTCCGTCAACGGTGTATGAAAGTGCACCGCTAGGACATTTTTTTATGGTTTCTATTATTGCATCCTTATTTCCAAGTTCGGGAAGTATCCATGGCCTTCTGTGACGGTCAAAAACTGGTTTAAGCTTCAGGCACGAGCCGTCGTGACTGCAAATTCCGAGGTTGAAGTGAACTATGATGTCACTGGCTGTATAATCTTTGTTTCTATCCGGAATTCTGTCAGATTGTTTTTTCAGATCGAGCCCTTCTTTTGTATGTGTTCCGTCGCAATAAGGCATTTTCTCAGATTTTCCACATCTGCAAAGTGACATCACCGGTTTTGTTGAAAGAGCGTTTCCATTACAGTCAAACAGATTTTTCAGATCGCTAACCATCAAAGGAGAATGAACTGTGCAGGTTATTCTCGGCTTTTTAGGTCCGTCACACTTTTTTTCCATTGGTCTTCTCCTTAAAAAAAGTACTGGCAAATATAGATTAAATCAGATGACTTGTAAACTTTTAGATTTTCAACAACTTTTCAAATCACCTTGCATCAGTTGATGATCTTTTTTGACGATATCGGGAACACCGGCTTTAAAATTTATAATATTTTTTATGAATGACGCAACTTTTGAGGCATCACCTTTCCATTCTTCGCTGTAGAAAATGGTGTTTTCAAGATCAAATGAAAGAATGTCAGCTTCAGTAGCTTCCGACAAGTCTACAATAAGGGTGACAGGAAGCTTGATTGAAAACTCTTTCTGCGGAGAGATGAACCCTTTTGCCTTTGAATTCTCAAAAGGATGACCAAACCAGAAAAAATCACCTTTTACGCAATTTTCTACAAACCATTTGTCAATTCCAATAACAAGAGTCTCTTTCGGAATCACGATCAAGGGAAATTACTTCTTGAAACTGCTGTGAATTTTCGACATCACATCGTCTTTGGGAAGGTTTTCAGAAATTGAAAGTTCTGTTGAAAGGATCTCCTCAGCTTCATTGAGAAGCTTATTCTCACCATAGCTCAACCCTTTTTTCTTCTTTAAGAACATAAGGTCCGAAATAACGGAAGCAACATCAGTGATCTTTCCGGTTTTCATTTTGTCCTGAAGAAATCTGTACCTTTTGTTCCAGTTCATCTTCAAAAGATCAAGATTTCTGTGTTTGAAACAGCTGTAAACATCTTCGGTACATTCCATTTTTGTAATTGTCCGAAGCCCCATTTTGTCAGCAGAATCAACCGGAACAAAAACTTTTGAACCACTTGACACCATGCTTACGACATAACATTTGACTTCTGACTCACCCATCGGCCTGTGCTCGATAGATACAACTTTTCCCACACCGTAATTGGGATAAACTGCCAAGTCGCCGGGTTTAAAACATTTCATAAGGAACCTCCAAGTTCAAGAACATGACCTATTGATTATACTTATTATTATCAAGCAGTCAAGCGGAAACATAAAAATTCCCGCATAATTTCAGGCAGTTACTTTTTTGATACATCTTGATACCTATTTTGAAGAGCATCTAAGACTGATTTAATAATGCAATAAACATCTTTCCATATCACATAATCCATTTTTTTTAACCATGTCATCTGACGCTTTGCAAGATGCCTCGTATTCTGTGCAATTGCTTTAATCAGCTCATCTTCAGTAGAAATTAAACCTTTCAGAAAAAGATCCGCCTGGGCATAACCTATTGAATTAAGCGGTCTGCAGTTTAAAACATTGAAGCCCATACTGTTAACTTTCCTTACTTCATCAACAAGACCCGATTTAACGATGGCCTTAGACCTAATGTTTATTTTTTCATACAATTCTTCCCTTTCGCTGCTAATGGCAAAAGAAAAAAACTCTCCCGGATATTTTTTTACTCTTTCTAAACTATTCCACTCTGAAAGTTTTTTTCCCGTAAGTTCAAATACTTCGAGACCTCTCCTTATTCTCTGTCTGTCATTCTTTGAAGAAATGCGCTCTGCCCACAACGGGTCTGTTTCAAGGAGCTTTGTATACAATTCTTCTGTCGAGAACAATTTCAGCGAATCGTTATAATCCTTCCTCGCCACATCATCAAGCTCCGGCACAGGGGACAGGCCGTTTATAAGAGCATCTACATAAAAATTTGTTCCGCCGACAATTATCGGTACCTTCCCTCTTGAATTGATATCGTTAATTGCATCAAGAGCAAGATCAGCATAAATTCCGGCACTTATCTCATCTTTCAGATCATGCGTACCGATAAGATGATGGGGAACTCCTTCCATCTCCTCAAGAGTCGGAGAAGCTGCGCCAATGACAAGATCTCTGTATATCTGAACAGAATCAGCACCTATGATCTCTCCGTTTATTTCTTTTGCGAGTTCAACTGAAACTCTGGTTTTTCCTGATGCTGTCGGACCGAGAATGAATATGACCATTACTGTCTTTTCACCTTCTTTTCAAATTCGTTCCTGCTCATTGAAAAAAAGAACGGTCTTCCATGCGGGCAAGTCAGAGATTCAGAATGATTAATGTCTTCTATCAGTGAATCAATCTCCAGCGAGGTGAGGAGATCATTTCTTTTCACTGAGCTTCGGCATGCGGCAGTCGCAAGACGGGACATGAAAATATCTTCCATAACCCCCGAAGAACCGTAATTTTCAAGCTCTCCAGCCATTTCCTTGACAACTCCCTTCCAGTCAGCATCAAAACCTATCGCAGGAACAGCTCTGACCGCGACTGAACTTTCATCGAACTGTTCGATCAGAAATCCCGCATTGCTGAACAAGATAATATTGCTGCTTATGATATCTTTCTCTATATCAGAAAGTCCGACTATTATCGGCGCAACAAGCATCTGGCTCATTCCGCTTTTAAGTTCCGACGCTTTTTTCAAAGCTGTAAAAGTTATCCTTTCATGTGATGCGTGCTGATCAAGGAATATAACCCTGTCAGTCATTTCAATTATCTGGTAAACTCCGAAAAGAACCCCGAGTTTTTTGTAATCCCTGATCTTCATTTCGAAAAGATTTTCATTTTCCGGGCTGAAGATCTCGCCTGAATAGCTTTCGGGGGACTCTTTTTCAGAAACAGTCATCGTTACACCTTCAAATGCCTGCCCTGCCTGTGTCTCAATTTTCTCAACCGGCCGGAAAGATTTGAGCGCACCGGTAATGGAGTTTGAGATCAGCTCAGAAATGATGAACGGATCCCTGAACCTCACTTCAAGCTTGGAAGGGTGGACATTAATATCTACAGTTCCGTTCTGGACTTCAAGAAGAATAACGACAGGAGACCTGAATTCCCCTCCTACCTGTTCGCGGAATGTACGGAGAATCGCACCGTTTATAACTCTGTCGTTGACTATTCTTCCGTTGACTGAAACAGCGGTGAGAGAAACGGGAGCTTCAAAAGGTGAAGGAACATGAACTGTCAATGATATGCCATCCCTTTCCATGTGGAATGAACGGATCATTTCCCTGTTTAACTTCCAGATATCTGATATCCTCACAGAAACAGAAGGAGAAGGGTTTAAAGTGAACAGATTTCTTCCGTTGTGAGCAAATGAAAAGCCGGTTTTATAATTGATAATACTGAATTTCTGTATCATCTCTTTAATATGCGCCATCTCTCTTTCGTCACTTTTCAGAAACTTCTTTCTTGCCGGAATATTGTGAAAAAGGTTGGAACATGATATCTCCGTCCCTTTCGGCATGGAGACCGGACCGTTTTCAGTTATAACTCCGTTCTTTGAAACTATCCTGAAACCCTCACCATGAGAAATCGCACTGGAAATCGAAAAATGTGTCACTGCCGCTATTGACGGGATCGCTTCGCCTCTGAAACCCATTGTCGAGATTTTTTCAAGGTCTGCAATATCATTTATTTTACTTGTTGCATGCCTTTCAAGAGCCATGAAAACATCATCTTCGGTCATTCCGCATCCGTCATCTTTAACAGTTATCCTTTTTTTACCGCCATTCTCTATGTCAATAAAGATGTTAAGAGCCCCTGCATCAATACTGTTCTCGACAAGCTCCTTGATTATGGATGCGGGTCTTTCAACAACTTCCCCTGCCGCTATCTGGTTTATTGTTTTTTCTGTTAAAAGTTTTATTCTGCCCATAATTTAAGCCAGATTTTTAAGTAAATATAATAAAAGAAATATAACTCCTGCATAAAGCACTATCGCTCCGGCAAGTATGAGTCGCTGGTTGTTCATCGATCTTGATATCAATTCTCCGTCTATACCTTCCACAACTTTCATTTTACGGAAAACTGTCCGGATAAAAAGCATAAGTCCTGCAAGAGATGAAATTAATATCATCCACCAGTAAAAATTAAGTTCACCGCTCTTTTTTTCATTGAACTCCTTTTCAAGAACTTCTCCTGAAAATATGAGCGGAAGCGGCATGAAAAAAGAGGAGTTGTAACTTCTTATGAAACTCTCCTGTGCTTGTAACGGAAACTTTTGGAGAAATTGTACAAGTCCAGAATAATATGGATCGTCCACTTCACCTTTTAAATCCGGAGATCTGGAAAAAACCACATAGGTTGCTCCGGGCGAGGAGGAATTGAAGCTTGCCTGTACAGTTTCACAGTTCATATATCCGTCAGGCAGTCTTGTTCCGGCATTGTTTATCGCCACAATGTCAGTTCCTATCCACCGCTCTTTGCTGTAACAATCGACATGAACATTGCTTGTGTCTGAAAGTGATGCAAGCATCATCCCTGAATCATCGGTGTAGAATTTGAACATTTTACCGTTGTACGGCACTTTTGCGATTACCGAAGAACCGTCACTGAAAGAAATATTAACATTTTTCTCGTGGGTAAATATCGTTGTGAACGAAAGGTATCCTTCTTTCAATTCTTTTGCAATACCGTTTATTATAATTTCCCTTTCCCTGCACGGACCATCTCCATCCAAACAGTAGAAATGAACTTTGGTTTCAAACTCAGGAACCGCTCTGAACTGGTCTGGAAGCAGAAAAACGGTTTTTGTTCCTGAAACGGCAGGAAATGGAACATTTTCAAGTTCTTTTGCTGAAATATGTGTCCGGACAGGAGCAGGAACTCTGATATTTTCCAGATCGCTGTATCTCACAGGGAATTTAACTTCACTTTTTCCCACAACGACAGCAATTTCTCTTAGATCAGGACGGATATCAATAAGAGATGTCGCAGACTTTCTGCCGTTAATGAATATTTCAGGGTTTGTTACGAATTCACCATCTCTTGAAATGACTTTCAGCAGAGCTTTTGAGCCAGGGGCAACTTCTGCACCGTAAAGATAAATAAAATAGTCGTACCTATCCTGCTGGGCATTGACAAAAAGAAAAATGAAAACACCGACGGAAAGAAGAATAAATACAAAAAGAACAGATGTGAAATCTATTTTTCCTTCTTTCATTTTCAAGACTACTTCAGAATGTCACTGAGGGCGGATCTTTTCAGCTTTTCAATGAAAAGATACGGCTCAATGATCTTTAAAAGGCGGTCCGCATTCTTCTGATCGGATGAATCAAAAAGAAGAGATACCATTTTATCTGAAAGATTGAGAACCCCTTCTATCTTTCCGTTTATAAAGACCGGTAACGACATGAAATAATCTTTGGAATAACCTTCCGTTTTTTTGAACCTGGAATCATTATCTATATTTTCAACGAAAACCGGTTTTCCCGTATCTATGACTGTCCATGCCACACTGCCCGGTTTCGGCTCTACTTCAAGCCCTATAAGATTTTTTTTTGTTGAAGCTTCTATCACAAGGTTGCCGCTTTTATTAAGGAGCATCATGGAACCTCTTCCTGCATAAAGCATTTCAAGCATTCTAGTAAGGACATCGTTCATAAAAACAGAAAAATGGGAACACCCTTTGAAAGAGTTGTCCACAAATTCCCTGAATTTAAAGAAATTCTTGTATTTATGGGCATTTGTAAAAGCCAGTACCGTCTTTATGACCTGCACTGCAACTGGCTTAAAGCCGTCCATCGGTGCACGGAAATATTTGTCGGTGTATCTTACATGATCCGCCCAGTTTGCATGCTTTGAACCGGCAGATGAAAGGATTACAGTAGGAAGAAAGTTGAGCCGGCAAGAATTGTGAAGTTCGATCAGATCGAGTATCGAAGTGTAGTTATCTTCGACAATGAAGAAAAGAGCACCTCTTCTATGCTCATTGACTATATCATCGACATTGACATTGGAGTGATTCCACCCCTCATTCCTTATAATCTCAGCCATACTGTCTTCAAAATCCTTGTTTCTGATAGCTGTGCAAACCTTGAAATCCCTCATGGATACCCCCTGACTTTTTCTGTGCGGAGTATATTATTTTTTCAAAAAACTGGCAAGTTTTCAAACATTGTCATCAAACTTTCATCAAAGTTGTATCTTTTGACAAATCTGATAATATCGGCTGTCATTTTATGGGAGTGAACATGAAAGAAAAACCTTCCCCGATAAATACTATCTGGCTGATGATGGTGCTTATTTCCGTTGTTGCGGCTTCATACACCGGAAAGATGTCCGGGCTGACCGCCTCGGTTTTTGAAAGTGCAAAATCGGCCGTAACCCTTGCAATAGGACTTGTCGGAGCAATGGCTCTGTGGCTTGGAATAATGAAGGTGCTCGAGGAAGCAGGTGCTCTGAAGTTGATCGCAAAAGCAGTGCGACCCGTAATGACCCGTCTTTTCCCCGATGTTCCGCATGATCACCCTGCAATGAGTGCAATGGTGATGAACATCGCCGCAAATATGCTCGGACTCGGCAATGCGGCTACACCTATGGGAATTAAAGCGATGACAGAGCTTGATAAACTGAACAGGGAAAAGGGAACTGCCACAAATGCAATGTGTCTTTTCCTTGCAATAAACACTTCAAGCGTAACTCTTCTTCCGCTTGGTGTAATAACTGTCAGGGCCTCAGCAGGTGCAAGCGAACCCGCTTCGATCCTTATCCCTTCCATCCTTGCAACAATACTCTCAACATCATCCGCAATTATCGCATCAAAGCTTCTGCAGTCTAAAAACAGCGATGCCGCAATAAGTGAAGAGAAAGCCGAGGAAGAAAAAACACCGGCAAATTACGAAAAACCTGAAATCTTCAAGATTGTTGCGGTCTCATTATTCATCGCACTTGTCGCAGGCGGAATTTACTTCAGCGCATCAGCAAACACAGAGCCCGTTTCATGGAGAAGCTTCATGCAGCAACTTTCTGACTGGCTTATACCTGTGATCATGGTTGCATTCCTCCTGTTCGGATATCTCAAAGGTGTCAAACTTTATGAAACTGTGACTGAAGGGGCAAAAGAGGGTTTCAATGTGGCAGTAAAGATAATTCCTTTCATGGTCGCTATATTTGTTGCCGTCGGAATGTTCCGTTCAAGCGGAGCTCTTGACATAATGGTCAACATTTTCAACCCACTGACATCATTGATCGGAATGCCGGCACAAGCTCTTCCCATGGCATTTATCAGGCCTCTTTCAGGAAGCGGAGCATTTGGCATAATGAGCGAAATAGTTAGCAAAGAGCCCGATTCCTTCCTTTCATATCTTGTTTCAACAATGCAGGGATCTACTGAAACAACATTCTATGTTCTTGCTGTATATTTCGGAGCCGTCGGAATAAAAAATGCCAGACACGCTGTACCCGCTGCTCTCATAGCTGACGGCACAGGTATAATCGGTTCTGTGATAATCTGCAGAATACTTTTTTAGATAATATCAGTCAAGGTTGACAATTATTGCATTTACGATCGGTTTTTTCCTGGTTATCGCAAAAAGATGCCTTCTGACACGGATCCTTATCTCCTCTTCCACATCCTTCCAGAATGGCTCATCAGCCAGTTCATCCTTAAAATAATTGTCAATGATGTCTTTGACCTCCCTTTCTATCTTTTTCATTTTCGGGACAGATGCTATTCCCGAAGAAACTATTCTCGACTTGGAAAGAAGCGAGTTCGCAAGAAAGTCAACTGTCATCATGACAGTCATGATCCCTGCTTTAGCTATTTTCTTCCGCTCCCTGATATTCTCAATGTCTACAAGATCCGGATCACCGTTCGAGACAACTTTGACGGTAAGATCATATTTGTGTGAAATAACAGGCCGTTTATTCTTACGAAGGGAAAGCATCTCTCCGTCAGTTATCACCTGCGCATTGAACCCGTTCCGCTCAGCAAGCTTTGCACTCAGTTCAAGAAATCTGCGGTGACCGTGAACAGGAATAATGAGATCAGGGTTTACATCTTTAAAACACTGAACAATATCAAACTGTTTAGCGTGTCCTGAAACATGAATGTCGTCAGTATTCTCATAATATACATCGGCACCTTTTTCAACGAGATTGTCTATCATTCTCCCGATCGAAAGTTCATTTCCCGGAATGTTCTTTGATGTGAAGAATATTGTATCACCGAATTTCACCGAAACAGACTTCATCATATCAAGACTCATTCTTTTCATAACACTTCTCGGTTCCGCCTGCGATCCTGTAACGATGAGTGTCAGCTTGTTCTCCGGCACTCTGTTGATCTTTGTCTGTTCTGTCAGAAGAGATGCCGGAAGTTTCAGATGACCCAGCTCCGAAGCGATCCTTGTGTATGAGCAGACACTTCTGCCCAGCAATCCGACGGTGCGGCCTTTTGAAAGTGAGATGTCGATTATATTTTTTATCCTTGTTGTATTTGAGGAAAATCCCGTCGCAATGACTCTGCCCGGGGCATTCTCAATTATCTGAGTGATATTCGGAATTATTGAACTTTCACTTTCTGAATGTCCTGTATTCTCGATATTTGTGCTGTCAGAAAGGAGAACATCAACTTTTTTAGGGACTCTGCCTTTAAAAGGGGATCCCTTTTTTCCGTCATATTTAAAATCACCTGTATGGACGATTGTAATTCCGCCGACATCTATTATGAGTCCTTTCGCTTCAGGGATTGAATGAGGAACATCGAACATTTCAACTCTGAACGGACCAAGATTTATCTCGGGTGTCTTTTTTGAACTGAAACTTTCAATTCTATTCTTATATTTTGCATATCTTCCTATTCTTTCTTCCAGTATCATTTTAGGAAATTTTGTCATATAGACAGGAACATTGAATTTCTGAAGGAGATAAGGGACGCCCCCTATATGATCTTCGTGTCCATGAGTTATAACACATCCCAGAAGTTCAATATCAAGTTCATTTATGATGTCAAAATCGGGAATGAAAAAATCATCCTCCATGAAATCATCGTTGCCGGGGAAACCCATTCCGCAATCCACCATTATCGCCTGATCTTCATATTTGATGAGAAGACAGTTCTTCCCCACTTCCTTCAGCCCGCCGAGAGCCAGAAATTCTACATTTGATGACATTTTATTCTCCGGAAATATTGTTATTTTCAATTCATTGTTGACATAATATCGGCATATTTTTCCTGAACAAAGACTGTCCTGGCTTTATCCATGACCTCTTCAAGCTGAGCGGTTCTTGATGCCGAAACATTTCTGAAGCCGCCTGCAATATCAAAAGGTGCAGACCACACCCTTTCGTATGTGAACTGCATCGGATCGACACTCTTGCCGTCAAGAAGAACGGTAAAATGAAGATGGGGAGCAGTCGACCTGCCGGAATTTCCTGCTCCTGCTATAACTTCGCCTTTCTGCACTGTGTATCCGCTTAATACAAGAAAGCGGTTTAAATGACCGTAAACAGTTTTCATTCCATTGCCGTGTTCCAGAACTATTGTGTTTCCCAACCCCCCCTTTTTACCTACAAAGGAAACTGTTCCAGCATCAGCCGCTCTGACCGGAGTATCAATTTTTGCGATTATATCCACTCCATTATGGAATTTTTTTCTTTTATTGAACGGATCCGATCTATATCCGAAAAAACTGGAAATTCTGCCGCTGTCGATCGGGGATCTGAACTGACCGGGAGGAGAAAGCATCATTCCATGACTTGCAACAAAATAATCACCGTAAGTTGCATCTCTGAATGCCGTCATTGTAAAATCGCCTATGGTTGAACTTCTTACCGACAGCCCCAGAATGCCGAAAGCATGAACAAGAATATCGTGATCGAATATCCCTTTTACCATGAACGATACAGAATCACCCGGCATCAGCTTGTCAAGAATACCCCAGTCCCATACCAACCGCTCTCTTGCCATTTCATAAAACTGCGGATCATCCTTTGCAAGAGATTCCTTTATTTTAAAATATTTGACGACTGTTTTTACCTCCAGAGATATTTCATAAGTCTCTTTCTCGAAATTACGACCTTTCCTTATAAACGATATCTTTTCGCCGATAATTCTGTTCTTGTAGTGGTGAAGATTGTATGAAAGAACCTTTTCGCCAAGAGTGCTGACAGAAAAAATATCTCCAGCCATAAAACGGTTCAGACCGGCATTCTTTCTGTAAAGCTGTTTTGCAGTTTTCCAGTTCTCTGTTCCGATCATCTCTTCAAACATGTCGTCATATTTTCCTTCGGGAACCTGCACATAGGTTGTTTCTATCTTCCTTTTACTGCCTGCGCTACTCCAGGATACATGCAGATTTACATCTTTTCTAAAGTGAAGATCATAGACAATTGCCGAGACAATAACGGCAACCGATATTGTAAGTGCCAGAAACCATTTTACATTCATTAAAAAACTGCTATTGAACAACAAAACACACATATTTTAATCATTATTTGAATTATGTCAAAAGCAAAACTTCAGCTTCAGTTGACACAGAAATATTTACAGTATAATCTTGTCCCATGATTTTTTGTGAGGTAAATAAATGACAAAATCACCGAAAGAAGCAGGAACAGAAAAAAGAATTCTTGAAAAACTTAAGGGAAAACCGCTTATTCTGGCAAAAGAGATATTCAGCGATCCTGAGATAATCCACCTTCAGAACTATGCCAACACCGTTTCGATCACCCGT
Source organism: bacterium (assembly GCA_017997475.1). Classification (GTDB taxonomy): domain Bacteria; phylum UBP6; class UBA1177; order UBA1177; family UBA1177; genus JAGOEX01. Next base: position 19,750 of record JAGOEX010000001.1, on the reverse strand, counting down.
CTTAATTACAACGATCACGGCCCGGTTCACATGAAAAGAGTTGCATATAATTCTATAAAAATAATGTCGATCCTGCATGAACAGGGATTTAAATTCTCTCTTGAAAAAGAAGGAGCCGGTACTTATGAAGAGTCGCTTAACGCTGTTCTTTCGGCTTCTTTAATCCACGATATCGGCATGTCGATCGGAAGAGAAAATCACGAAAAGAACGCTCTGATCCTCGCTGACCCGATATTAAGAAGGATATTAAAAAAAGTTTATCCTGATGATTTTGAAAAACAGGTTATCGTGCGGGCACTCGCATTTGAATGCATCAGCGGACACATGGGAACTCTCAAGGTTCATTCCTATGAAGCGGGGGTAGTTCTTATCGCTGACGGATGTGACATGGAAAAAGGACGGAGCCGTATTCCCATAATGATAAACGATGAGCCGAAACCGGGCGACATTCACCAGTATTCTTCAGCCGCAATTGAGAAAGTGCGCATCACAAAAGGGGAAAACAAACCACTTGCGATAAATGTCGAAATGAGTGCATCTGTCGGCTTTTTCCAAATCGAGGAAGTCCTTTTCAGAAAGATCAACGCAAGCACACTCAAACCATTCATCGAACTCTC